>CAMZLT010000044.1 GCA_947311745.1 uncultured Flavobacteriaceae bacterium
GACCTATCAAATACTTTCAGGAATTGAAAATGGCGATGAAGTTGTAATTAACGGAACATTTACCATAGATGCAACAGCACAACTTTTAGGCAAAAATTCTATGATGAATAGCAGAATTAAAAATGAAAAATTAAAAGAAAAAAATGACGATGAGAGTGAAAAAATAAAAAATATTGAAAGAATTGATGTTAATGAAAAATTTAAAGAACAATTATCACTTGTTTTTAATAATTATCTAAAATTGAAAAATGCCTTTGTATTAACTGATGCTAAAAAAGTTTCTGAAATAGCAAAGATTACCTTACAAGATGTAGCAAAAGTGCAAATGAAATTATTAAAAAAACCAAAAGCACACGAAATTTGGATGCCTGCAAGTAAAAAAATCAAAGCAACTTTAAAAGCTATGCAAAATGGAAAAGACATCAAAAACCAAAGGAAATTGTTTATTACTTTGTCTAATGAAATGATTGTTTTAGCTAAAGCTTTCGGAACAGATAAAACCATTTACGTTGAGCATTGCCCGATGGCAAACGACAATCAAGGAGCAGATTGGTTAAGTCTAGAAAAGGAAATTAAAAATCCATATTTTGGCGATAAAATGCTAAAATGTGGTAGTGTTGAATATACGATAAAATAAGAAACCAACATGTATTTAAAGAGAACCTTTTATTTAAAAAATATGATTTATAAAACTATTTGACTCTGTTGTAAATTTAGTGGAATAATAAAATCAAATTAAAGTTTATGATTGTAGTTAAAAATGTAATTTTAAAGCGGTATTTGAAAGATAATCGTAAAATTTGAAAATTAAAGAATTGCAATATTTTTTTACTGTTTGAGTTCTGTTAATAAATTTGCATCATTATAAAATTTATTTATGTTGCTATTACTTTTTTCAATAAAAAATTAAGTATGTATAAAAAATAATTAACTTACATTTGCCTAAATGAAATCATTTCTAAACATACTACTAGCTACACTTATCCTTTTTCAAGGAATGTTTTCGTATGTAGATATTTCATTTCAATTAGAGGAATTATTGCAAGATTATAAAATCCACCAAGTAAAATACGGTGATGATTTACAAACATTTATTAGTAAACATTTTGGTGATTTACGCGAGCAACACCAAGAACAACATAAAAAAGAACATCAAAACCATCATCATGGTGTTAATGATGTAAATTTACATGTAGATTATATATGTTTTAAAAACTATATAACAGTTCCTAAAAAGAACACAATTTTTTTTAAAACGGATAATTTTAGGTATAAAAATTTGTTTTCAACCTTTGAAAAACAAAAAATTTTCCAACCACCACGAGTTTAATTTTGCGTAATACAATGTTAATTGCTGGATTATAAATTCAACAAACTGCATTTTCTTTTTTTACATCAATTTTTTAAATAACAAATTATAAGTTAATTAGCTTATACATAACTGATTGATTTCAATAAAAAGATTACTTTGTTACACTAGCAATGATTAGGGCATTACCTACTACTCATAATTCATAACTCATAATTTATAACTCATAACTAACGTATCTATGTTATCAAAAATAATAAAATTTAGCATTCAAAATAAGTTCATGGTATTCCTATTTACATCGTTTATAGTAGGTTTCGGGATTTATTCGTTAACACAAATACCTATTGGAGCAGTACCAGACGTTACCAATAATCAAGTGCAAGTTATTACAACTTCACAAAATTTATCTACACAAGATATAGAACAATTTATTACCTATCCTGTAGAATTAGAAATGTCTAATTTACCAGGAGTTGTAGAAATTCGTTCTACTTCAAAATTTGGTTTATCCGTAGTAACCATTGTTTTTGAAGAAAGTATGGGAACATACCTACCAAGACAATTAATCGCCGAAAAGCTTATTGCAGTTCGTGAAAATATTCCTGAAGGATTTGGATCTCCAGAAATGGGACCAATTACCACAGGATTAGGCGAAATTTATCAATATATTCTAGATGTAAAACCTGAATATAAAGATAAATACAATGCAACAAAACTTAGAACCATTCAAGATTGGATTGTAAAACGACAACTTTCAGGAATAAAAGGCGTTGTTGAGGTCAATACTTGGGGAGGATTTTTAAAACAATACGAGGTCACAATAAATACAGCTCGTTTAAACGCAATGCAAATAACTATTAATGATATTTATACAGCTTTAGAAAAAAATAATAGCGTTGCAGGTGGAGGTTATATCGAAAAAACCAACCAATCGTATTTTATCCGTGGTGAAGGTTTAATGACTTCTCTAGAGGATATAAAAAATACCGTTGTAGTAAAACGAAACGGATTGCCAATTTTAATAAGCGATATTGCTAAAGTTGGATTTGGATCGGCAACTAGATTTGGAGCAATTACCGCTAATGGCGAAGGCGAAAAAGTACTAGGACAAGTAATGATGCTTAAAGGAGGAAACTCTAAAAAAGTTATAGAAGCAGTACACGAACGTATTGAATCTATAGAAAAATCACTACCAGAAGGCGTTTATATTAACGGATTTTTAGAACGAAGTGAACTAATAGCAAAAACTACTTTTACCGTTTACGAAAATTTAATATTAGGAAGTTTAATTGTAATTTTTGTAGTAGTACTATTACTAGGAAACTGGCGTTCTGGTTTAGTAGTAGCATCAGTAATCCCTTTAGCATTGTTATTTACTCTTGGTATGATGTATATTTTCGGAGTAGATGCAAATTTAATGAGTTTAGGAGCAATAGATTTTGGTATTATAATAGACGGAGCAGTTATAATTGTAGAATTTGTAGCTTTTAAAATAACCAGTAAAAAAACCGAATTTACCACTTTAAACAAACAACAATTTCAAGATGTGCGTGATGATGTTACTTTCGGAGCAGCATCTAAAATGATGTCTTCAGCAATATTTGGACAGTTAATTATATTAATTGTTTTTATTCCTATTTTAACCCTTGGCGGAATTGAAGGTAAAATGTTTAAACCAATGGCTTTAACCTTTAGCTTTGCTCTAATAGGAGCAATGATTTTAGGTTTAACTTACGTTCCTGCTTTGGCATCTTTGGTAATTAAACCTAGTAATGTTTCCGATAAAAACATTTCGGTGCGTTTAATGCGTTTTCTTACTAATTTATACGAACCAGTAATTCGTTGGGCTTTAAAAACGAAACGATTGGTTATTGGTTTAGCCTTGGTAATTTTAATGATTTCTTTTTATATTTTCTCTACAATGGGAGCAGAATTTGTGCCTACTTTAGATGAAGGTGATTTTGTAATTCAACCAGTTTTAAAAACAGGAACTTCCTTAAAGAAAACCGTAGAAATAACCACAAAAATTGAAAAAATTATAAAACAATTTCCAGAAGTAAAACAAGTCGTTAGCCGAATCGGTGCTGCAGAAGTACCAACCGATCCAATGTCTATGGAAGAATCAGATGTGATTATAACCCTAAAACCAAAAGGAGAATGGACATCGGCAACAACAAAAGACGAATTAGCAAATAAATTTAAAAAAGCACTAGAAATTATTCCAAATATGGAAGTAGAATTTACACAACCTATCGAAATGCGTTTTAACGAACTTATCTCTGGTGTACGATCGGATATTGCAGTTAAAATTTATGGTGAAAATTTAGATATTTTAAATAAAAAAGCGAACGAAATTAAACGTGCAATAACCAATATTGAAGGTGCAGCAGATATTACCGTTGAGAAAACTGCTGGTTTACCACAAATGAACGTAAAATTTAACAGAGCTAAAATCGCTCGTTATGGTTTAAATATTTCCGATATAAACGAAATAGTTTCCATGGGGTTTTCAGGACACACAGCAGGAAGTATTTTTGAAGGTGAAAAAAAATTCGATTTAGTTTTGAGGCTAGATAAATCTAATCGTAAAGATATAACAGACCTACAAAATTTGTTTATCGATTTGCCAAACGGAACAAAAATTCCGCTAAGCGAAGTAGCAACCGTAAGCTATAAAAAAGGAGCAGCAAAAATTTCTCGTGATGACACTAAACGACGTGTAGTAGTAGGAATTAACGTTCGTGATAGAGATTTGCAATCCGTTGTAGATGATATTAAAAACGCAATAGATACAAAAGTAAAAATCCCTGTAGGATATTCCGTTACTTACGGAGGACAGTTCGAAAACCTCCAATCTGCAAAAGACCGATTAGCCATTGCCGTACCAATCGCATTAATTTTAATTTTTATTTTGTTGTTTTTTGCTTTTAATTCCGTTAAGGAAGCTTTAATTATTTATTCAGCCATTCCGTTTGCAGCAGTTGGTGGAATTATCTTTTTATGGATACGAGATTTACCATTTAGTATTTCAGCAGGTGTTGGATTTATCGCACTTTTTGGTATTGCTGTTTTAAACGGAATTGTATTAATAGAAGAGTTTAAAGAATTAAAACACAACGGAATGAAAAACGACGAAGAATTAATTGTTTTCGGAGCAAAAAGTAGATTACGAGCAGTTTTATTAACCGCTTTAGCAGCAGCTTTAGGGTTTTTACCAATGGCAATTTCTAACGGAGCAGGAGCGGAGGTACAAAGACCTTTAGCAACAGTTGTAATTGGTGGTTTGATAACTTCTACATTATTAACTTTATTGGTTTTACCTGTTTTATATTCTGTTTTTGACACAAAAAAGAAACGAAAAAGATTCCATCTTAAAGGAGCAAAAACAAAAATAGTTGGATTATTTCTTTTGCTATTCTCTTTAGGTTTACAAGCACAAAATAAACCGTTAAATCTGCAAGAATTAAAACAATTAGCCTACAAAAACAACAAAAACCTTAAAGCTTTAGAGTTGACCATTAATCAGAAAGAAATTTTAGCAAAAGCCTCGGTAAATTTAGCAAATACGCAAGTGTATTACAATTATAATAATGATAAAATAACCGAAGATATCGGTGTTTTTAATACATACGGAATTTCGCAAAATTTTAGTCTGCCTAGTGTTTACAAAACAAATAAAAAAGTGAATGTAGCAACTACAAGCGTGGCACAGGCAAATTATGAAACTAAAAAACAGCAATTAGACATTGCTATTGAATTAGCGTACCAAGAATTTTTATTTTATAACAAACGAAATGAAATTTACAAGTATTTAGATAGTTTGTATCAAAATTTTGCTTACAATGCAAAACGAAAATTTGAACTTGGTGACACCAATTACTTGGAAAAAATCACAGCAAAATCAAAATACAGACAGATTCAAATGCAATATAATAAGGCAAAAAAAGAAGTAGAAATTGCCAAATTACAAATCAAAAAATTAGTTCAAACCGAAACAGATTTTCTTATAGAAATACCAAATATGGATTTGTTATCTTTAAATGAGTTAACAGTTGAAAATAATAAAGGTTTAGAACTTTATAAAGCACAAGAGAATTTATGGAAATACAAATCCGAATTAGCAAAGAAAAAACTACTACCTAATTTTAATTTAGGATATAATTTTGTTGATAACACGTATCTTGATGGCAGTATGCAATCTTTTCAAATAGGAATGAATATTCCATTATTTAGAAAAAATTTAAAGGCAAAAGTACAAACTTCAAAAATTGAAAAAGATATTATACAAAACGAATTACTTAATTACAAAACAAATTTAATAAGTAAGCAACAGCAATTGTTATTAGAGTTAAATTCGTATAAAGAATCCGTAAATTATTATAAAACAGAAGGTAAAGAATTGTCTAATGCTATTTTAAAAACCGCAACAAGAAGTTTTAAAGAAGGCGAAATTGATTTTTTTCAATACATACAAAGTATGGAAAATGCCTATAACATGCAGTTAAATTATTTAAAAAATCTAAATAACTATAACAAAAAAGTAATTTTAATAAACAATATAAATCTATAATCATTTGGATAAATTCCAATTATAAAAATATAAAAAATGAAAAAATATATACTAGTATTGCTTACACTAACAATTTTAAGTTGTAAGGATAAAAAAACAATAGAAAGCACAACCACTAAAACCGAACAGCAAGAGCATGCAGATGAAATTCATATTTCAAAGCAACAGTTTGATGGTTCAAAAATGCTTTTAGGCACATTATCTAAGCAAAATTTTCCTGAAATTGTAAAAGCAACAGGAATGATAGATGTTCCGCCACAAAGTAAAGAAATTATTACTTCCTTTTTTGGAGGTTTTATTAAAAAATCTAATTTATTAATTGGTGATAAAGTAAAAAAAGGACAAGCTTTGGTTAGTATTGAAAATCCAGAATTTGTAGATATGCAACAAGAATATTTAGAAATTAAGGAAACCTTAGAATTTTTAAAAAACGAATACGAACGTCAAAAAACATTATTTGATGAAAAAATTACTTCCAAAAAGAAATACTTAAAAGCACAGAGTGATTACAATCGTGAAAAAGCAAAATACAATGGATTAAAAAAGAAACTGCAAATGCTTAACATCAATGTTTCTGCTGTTGAAAGCGGAATTATTACTTCTACAATAACGCTATTTTCAAGCATAAACGGAACGGTTACTAAAACAAATGTAAGTAAAGGAACGCCTATTTCACCAGCAGATGAAATCATGGAAATCACCAATACCGATCACATACATATTGAATTGGTAGTTTTTGAAAAAGATGCTATGAAAATCAAAAAAGATCAAGAAATTAATTTTAGAATTCCAGAAGCATCTACCAAAAATTACAATGCAGAAGTTCATTTAGTAGGGAAATCTATTGACGAAAAAACACGAACCATAAAAGTTCATGGTCATTTACACGATGAAACTAAAAATACCTTTGATATTGGTATGTTTGTCGAAGCAGAAATTTCAGTTGCAAAGAAAAAAGTTATGGCATTACCAGAAACTGCTTTTATAGAAAGCGACGAGCATTTTGTAGTCTTGAAGTTAGAAAGTAGTACTGATGGAAACTTTACTTTTGAACTGGTTGAAGTTAAAAAAGGAAAAACATACCGAGGTTTTACAGAGCTTTTATCTAACGCTATAAAACCAACGGATAAAATTTTAGTTAAAGGAGGGTATTCTTTGATTGGAGGAGAAGGAGGAGGGCATTCGCATTAATATTTTGTATCTTTGAAGCAAAAATAATTCGTATTTAAAATTATGCACACAACAGACGATTTAGAAAAACATTATGTAAACCGAAGTTCTTGGCTTAGAGCAGCTATTTTAGGAGCAAACGATGGTATTTTATCTACAGCAAGTATCATTATTGGTGTTGCAGCTGCTAGTAATACTACAAGCGATTTGGTTGTACTTACAGGTGTTGCAGGTATTGTTGCAGGAGCAATGTCTATGGCTGCAGGTGAATATGTTTCGGTAAGTTCGCAATCGGATATTGAAACGGCAGATTTAGAACGTGAAAAACGAGAATTGGAAGAAATGCCAGAATTAGAATTGTCTGAATTAGCAAAAATATATAAGGGTAGAGGTTTAGATGATGCTTTGGCTTTAGAAGTTGCAAAGCAATTAACAGCACATAATGCTTTAGAAGCACATGCTAGAGATGAATTAGGAATTAATGAAATTACACAAGCAAGACCTCTTGAAGCAGCTTTAGCTTCAGGAGCTGCTTTTGTTTTTGGTGGTTCTTTACCTTTGTTAGTTGGCGTTTTTGCTCCAATTGCACAAATGGTATTTGCTCAATATATTTTTGCAATGCTATTTCTAATTGTATTAGGAATAGCTGCTGCAAAAATAGGTGGTTCTAGTATTGTAAAAGCTGTTTTACGTATTACCTTTTGGGGAACAATGGCAATGGGAATTACTGCTTTAATTGGTTCTATGTTTGGTGTTAGTGCTTAGATATTTTGTAAAGTATTCTTACGAACTTATTTTACTGTAGTTATTTATAGCATTTGGTATAGCGATATGTAAAAGTGTTCCGAAAGCAATCTTAGTTTTATCTAAAATACAACCCAAAACATACTTATTGCCAAGGTTTAAGGATACTAACATAGTATTCATTTCCAAATCTGTTATTTGATATTTCCCTAAACCTGGAAGACCTAATGACTCTAGACCTTTTTCAAGGTCTTTTATTAATTTACCAAAAGTTACGGTATATTTTATGTTTTGGTTAATACTAAAAACAGATATGTTACTTTCAGTTACCCATAAATCACAAGATAATAGAGCACTTCCAACATCTTTTTTAAATCCTTCTACAAGTAGTTTTAAATTAGTATTCATAAAAGAATTAAAATTTATCAATAGTTAAAACAACTAAAGTTTGGTTTAGTAATTGGTAGCCTATTTCTCCAAAAGTTATCGGTCCTTTTACGTTGTTGATTTTTTTACCTTCTAATTCTCCGTATAAGTAATTTAAAATACAATTACACGAAAAAGCATTATATGGGCTTAAATTTGTGGTTTGGGTTTCAAATTTGTTTATGTAATTTGGTACTTCCTTAGGAAAATTATAGATTTTACTTTTAAAAACAGGTGCAAAAAAACTAACTTTACCATTTTCTGTATCGACTTCTTTTATACTAACATTTATAGATGCTCCAGTATAATTTGCTACAAGCGGAAGTTTTGTATCAATATTATTTTCTGTAATGTATTGTGCAAGATTTGTATCCTTTCCGTTAATCATACAACTTGTAACTTCAAAACTATTGTTGTAGAATTTTATTTCGTCATTATTTGGATTTGGTTCAAAAATATTTACAATATCTATTTGTGCAAACATGTTTTCTGGTAATTTTACATGAATTGCAACACCTCTATCCGAATAAACCTGACCTGTAAATCCGCAATATGTTTTTGGTGAATCGGAAGAGTTTAAATCCATTCCTGCAATCCAACCTGTAATAGGATTGTTGTATAAGCCATTAATATTTTCAGCTTGAATTGCAAATTCTTCATGGATTTTTTGAAACGGAGGAAGAATCAAGATTGTATATCCATTTTCATACGAATCGTTTACAATTTGTGTAATAGAATTTTCATCGTAAACCTTTATGCTATATGCACCATTATATGTAGTTATTTGGTTTACAAATATCATGTCTTGATTAAATTTACCTTGGTCAATATCCATAAAATACGGAATTGTACCTGCAATCCAGTTTCCAGGAGGCAGATCGTTTAAAACTTTTTCATCACCAGCTAGAGTTAATACATGTCCTTGTTTTATAAAAGCAACAACTTCTTCAAATGTATATAATTTACTTTCCATGGGTGTTTTTTTTAATTAGATTTTTTAAATAAATTGAAAAAAGACCAACCACTTTTATCTTCACTTTGGTTTTCAACTTCTTGATTTTCGTTTTTAATTTCCTCAATTTTGTGTAAACCTTCGTACAAAATACTATTTTTTTTTCGTAGTAGAATTAATTCTTCTTGTAACGTAATTGTCAATTTAGTTTTGTCTTGTAATTCTTTTTCTTTTTGCTCTAAAGATTTTGTTAAAAAAAGTAATTCTCTTTCGGATTTTATGTTTTTAAGAATATTTTTGTTACTATCGTTGTTTGTTTTTTCTTTAGTTATGTCTGTAATATTTGTACGATCTGAAGTTTCATTTTCTTTTGTGATAACAGTTTTTTTAGGCACATCATCCATATAGTTTTCACCAAAAATAAGTTTCAAATCTTCAGGCATATTTTTTGCCTTGCTAAATTTATTACAAAGAATATGTAAATCGTTTATAGCAGATTCCATGGATACAATTCCTTTTTCAATTTGCGTTCTTGCTTGCGTAACTTTCATTTGAAAAAAGAAATTTTTTAATGGAATATCTAATTCCCCACTAAGTAACTGTCGCCATTCTTTACGAGATTTGGATGGTATTTTCATATGGTTTGTGTTATTCATAAATACTTAAAATTATTATATAACATAATGTCGTAAAAATACGATATGTGTTAAATATTAGTAAAATAATTATGAAGGGAGATGCCTATTGAGGCAAATATAACTTTTTTTTATAAATGCACAAAAAAATCATTCTTTATTTAGTCTTTCTTGTTCTATTTTTTCGGCTAGTCGTTTCTCTAGAATAGGTTCTATTATAGTTTTTACCGATCTTTTTTTCTGAAAAGGGTATAATTCTAACTCGTGTTTTATTTTATCCTCAAGATTTGGATATTTATTTGTACCTAATAAAACTATTTCTTCTGCATCGAATTGTGCTTGTTCTTTAGTAGCAGCTTCTTTAATTTTTCGTTGAATACTTCCTTTTTTTACTTGCGAAAGATAACCGCCATTTTTTTCAATTTCTTTAAATAAAGCTAAACTTTTTTCGGCAAGTTGCTGTGTTATTTGTTCGATATAGTACGAGCCTTCCGTAATTTTTGATGCTTCAGTAAAATAGCTTTCCTCTTTTAAAATTAATAGTTGATTTCTAGCAATTCTTTCACCAAATTCATTGGATTTATGGTATAGATTATCGTATGTTAAATTGCAAATTACCGATGCACCACCAAGCATAGCACTCATGCATTCTGTTGTTGTTCGCAACATATTTACGTTATAATCGTATATAGTTTTATTTCTTTTAGAAGGAATTACGATTAGATTCAAATTACACGGAATTTTAAATTCATCACTTAGTTTTTTAAATAAGTATCTAAAAGCTCTAAGTTTTGCTATTTCAAAGAAAAAATTAGCCGAAACGGAAAATTTCACTTGAATTTCTTTGGGTGTAATTCCCGCATTAAAATATTCGGTAATATGTGCTAGTGTATAGGCGATCTGCTGTGTTATATTTGCACCTGCATTTTGGTAAATACTAGTATCTATACTACAAATTTGTATATTTTTTAAAAAATTAAAATCTGTTTTTTGGTTGGTAAACCAATTTCCTGTTTTGTTGAGTTTGCCAATACAATCGATAAATAATTGTATGTTTTTATTTTTTATGTATGCAATTAATTGGTTATAAAAATTTTGATTTATAAAATTCAATTCAATAATAAACGAAAATTTTTGTGTATCTAAATTGGCAAATAAAGTATGGATGTTAAAGGTAGTATCTGTAATAAACTGAATACATTTTACTCCTTTTAAAAGAGCATCTTTAGCAATATTGTTTGCTATTTTTTCTGAGGCAATAAATATTGTTTGGCAAATTAAGCTGTCTTGGTTTGGTTTGGGTATTTTTAAACTTTTATACGAATCTTTATGATAAAACGGATTAATAGTTATGTCTTCGTTAGTTTTAGTAACAAGTGTTTCGTTGTAATCTGCTCCTTTTAAATCAAATTGAATTTTTTGTTTCCATTCTTTTGCAGAAACAGGGTTAAAATCGTTAAAAAGGAATTTTTGCATGGTTTTTATTGTATAGAATCGGTTTCGATGATAAATATTTCTTCATTTTTCTTTTTCATTAGGTAGTGTTCTCTACCAAATTTTTCTAATGAATCAGTATTTTGAAGGTCTTTTATGGTTTTTTGATCTTTTTTTATTTCGTTTTTAAAGTAGAGGTTTGTTTTTTGTACTTTCTCAATTTCTTTGTTTAATTCGCGATGTGTTAAGAATGAGTTTTCATCAAAAAAAAGCATCCAAATAATAAAAATCACGAAAGTTAATGCGATTAAATTAGTTCGCTTATTTAATTTTTTAAGCATCTTTTAAGTTATTTTTTGGTGAATTACAGTTCTAACTATATCGATCGCAACCGTATTATATCTATCGTTTGGTATGATAATATCGGCAAAGTTTTTTGTAGGTTCGATAAATTGTTGGTGCATAGGTTTTAGAGTGTCTTGGTATCTTGTTAATACTTCGTCTAAATCACGACCTCTTTCTTTAATATCTCTGCGTAATCGTCGTATTAATCTTTCGTCAGCATCTGCATGTACGAAAATTTTGATATCAAACATATCTCTAAGTTCTATATTATTAAAGATTAGAATGCCTTCAACAATTACTACTTTTCTAGGATGTGTGCGTAAGGTATCTTTTAATCTATTGTGTGTTACAAACGAGTAAACAGGTTGTTCAATTATTTTATTTTCTTTTAAGTCTTTTAAGTGTTTTACTAAAAGTTCAAAATCTATTGCTTTTGGGTGATCAAAATTTATTTTTGTTCGTTGTTCGTAAGTTAAATCATCGGTTTTTTTGTAATAAGAATCTTGCGAAATAACACAAATTTCGTCTCCAGGAATTTCGTTTAATATTTGATTTACAACGGTTGTTTTTCCTGATCCTGTTCCTCCTGCGATACCAATTATTAACATTTTTGTGTGTTTTAGTTTTCTGTTACAAAATTACATTAAATTTTCAGAAAAAAAGAAAAGACTTGCAAAATATCGGTAGAGATATTTTACAAGTCTTTATATTATTCAGTCGGAACTTTATAATAAGTTCAATAGTAAATTTTAATTATTTTTTGCAGAGCAAGGCACTTTAGGTTTCCCAGCACAAGAGCTTTTTGGTTTCCCTGCACATGAACTTTTGCCTTTTTTACCAGCACAACATCCTTTTGCTTTTTTTCCTGAACAAGATCTAGCAGAACCTTTTGTTATTGCTTTTAATTCCATACCACATTTTGGGCATTCTCCTTTATCTTTGTAAATTTTTCCTTTTTCGCAATCCATCGGGCATTGATATCCTGTTACTGCGTCATTTCCTTTTACAGTGTATTCTTTTTTTACAGCTTTTTTAGCTACACTTACGGTTGTTTGTGCGTTACCGAAAGCAACAAAGAATATACCTATTGCTAATGTTAAGATTAATTTTTTCATTGTTTTTAAATTTTTAATATTATTTGTATTAAATGTAAAAGTATCTTTATTTTTTTAAAAAGAGATACTTTTTTTGTTAAAATAAATTAAAGAAATGTTAAAATTTATTTTTTAGTGGTCGTGGTTATCACCTTCTTTATGTTCGTGTTTTGCTTCTGCTGTTTTTTCTTTTAAATCCATGTTGCAAACAGGACATTTTCCTGGTTCTGTGTAGCTTTTTCCTTTTTCACAATCCATAGGACACTGATATAGTTTAGTTGCTACTTCTTTTTTTGTAGGTTCTTTTTTTTCGCCTTTACAAGATGTTACGGAAAGACTTACTGTAAATACTAATAATAGTACAAATACGATTTTTTTCATGATAAGTAGATTTTTAATTTATTCGACGCAATATAGTGTTTTTTTTAAAATAAAAAAAGCACCTAGAAAAGGTGCTTTTTAACTTAACTCAAATAATCTTTTTTTATGAAAAACAAACTTTTTACGGCTTGTATTTTTTACACATCAAATAGTGTGCCAAACTCTGTTTTATCGTAAAATTATAGTATGTGTTTGTGAGCTTTATATGATGAACGCACTAAAGCACCACTTTCTACATGTCTAAAACCTAAATCTAAACCTATTTTTTTATAAATTTCAAATTGTTCTGGTGTGATGTATTCTTTTACAGGTAGGTGTTTTTTACTTGGTTGTAAATATTGTCCGATAGTTACCACATCTACTTTGGCATTTTTTAAATCGTGTAATGTTTCTATAACTTCTTTTTCGGTTTCACCTAAACCTAACATGATGCCAGATTTTGTTCTTGGCAGACCACTTTCTTTTAAATATAAAAGTACTTCTAAACTTCTATCGTATTTTGCTTGGATACGCACTTCTCTAGTTAAACGTCTTACGGTTTCTAAATTATGCGAAACAACTTCTGGTTTAACTGCGATGATTCTATTTAAATTTGTATGATTTCCTTGAAAATCAGGAATTAAAGTTTCTAAAGTTGTTTTTGGATTTTCTCTGCGAATTGCTTTAATCGTTTCAGACCATATTATAGAACCACCATCTTTTAAGTCATCTCTATCAACCGAAGTGATTACAGCGTGTTTAATATTCATTAGTTTTATAGAACGTGCAACTTTTTCTGGCTCTTCCCAATCTACCGTGTCTGGTCTACCTGTTTTTACACCGCAAAATCCACACGATCTAGTACAAGTATTGCCTAAGATCATAAAAGTAGCTGTACCTTCTGTCCAACATTCGCCCATATTTGGACATGAACCGCTAGTGCAAATAGTGTGTAGTTTGTATTTATCTACGACACTTCTTAATTTAGTATATTCTTTACCAACAGGTAATTTTACACGTAACCACTTTGGTTTTTTTTGTGGTAATATTACAGATTCTTCTGCCATTTTTGTATTATTTTTAAGTTGCAAAGATAATTAATTATTTAAGGAAATATTAGCTATAAAAATTAAGATTTTTTTTGTTTCTTTGTTATATTCAATTTAAAATAGAATTTCATGAAAAAAATAATACTAGTATTGGTTGCAATTATCGGGTTTCAGAGTTTTGCACAAGAGCACGAAGTGAAGTTAGATGTGTTTGATTTAGCAGTGTTTAAATCCTTAGATGTTACATATATGTATATTTTAAACGAAGAGTCTGGGGTTGGTCTTTCGGTTTTTAAAAATTTATCCGACTCGGATAATATTTTTAATTATCGCGAAGATTTTACCATTACACCTTATTATCGTCAGTATTTTGCTTTTGGAGGTGCTGAAAATGTGTATGCAGAAGCATTTTTTGCTTTAAATTCAGGTAAGGATTTTTATAAAGAGGAAATAGTAGTTGGTGATGTTGGTACTGGTGAATATGAAGAAAAAGAACTAAAATATACCGATGGAGCTTTTGGTTTTGTGGTAGGTAAAAGTTTTATTAGCCCTAGAGGTTTTGTCTTAGATTTGTATGCTGGTCTTGGTAGAAATTTATTTGATAGTGAAGGCTCTCCTTCTTTAGTGCCAAGATTAGGTATTAATGCAGGTTTTAGATTTTAATAGCAAAAGTAGATTTATAGATAATACCTAATGGTTTAAATCATTAGGTATTATTTTTTTTAAAAAAATATATAATGATTAAAAAAAATTTAGTACAAATTACCGATTTTATTATCCATAAAGTAGGGAATAAATACAATAGTACACGTAATGTTTTTTCGGAAAACACTTTAATTTTTGATGAAGAAAGTTATAAAATGATTCTAAATTTTTTATTAAAACCATTTTTAAATCTTACCGATAGTTATCGCTTTACACATCATGCAGATGTTAATCTTAACGAGATGAATTCTTATACAAATTCGCTTTTTAAAAACGAAGCAGATTTTGTAGAAGTATCTAAAAATATTGTAAAACATTTGTACGAACAATCTAATTCTGCAAATATAAAAACTGGTGATGTAATTGTAGCAAGGTTTGAAGGTATTGGTATAAATGATGTGGTAACCGAAGCTATTGGCGTTTTTAAAATTGAAACAAAAATTGATTTTTTTCAAACCTACGTTGAAGGAAACCAAATAGAAGTTATTGTAACCGAAGGGATTAGTCCGCGAAAATTAGATAAAGGTTGTTTGATTGTAAATACTACAGATTCTGAAGGTAAATTTGTTTTTAGTGTAGATACCAATACGTATGATGCTCAATATTGGATTAAAAATTTTCTACAAATTAAATTAGCAGACGACATTCATCAGCAAACTAAAAATTATTTGGCACTTTGTAGTGCTTTTTCCGATGAGGTTATTCGTGAAAAGGAAGGGAAAAAAGAACAAAGTGAATTTTTAGCCACAACTATTGATTTTTTTAAAGAAAATGATTCGGTAGATAATGAAGAATTTGTAAAAACAGTGTTTGAAGCCGATACAGAAATGGAGGAGTTTAAAGATTTTAAAAAAGAGTTTGAAGCTGAAAACGAAATTGTTTTACGAAACTACTTTCCTATTTCTGATCGTGTGGTTAAAAAAGAAAAAAAAGCATTTAAAACAGAAATAGTATTAGATACTAATATTAAAATTAACATTGATGTAGATGCTCCTGATGCAGCTGCATATTATTTAGAAAGAGGTTACGATGAGGATAAAAAAATGCACTATTATAAAGTGTTTTTTAATGAAGAAAAGTAAATTCCTATCTAAAAAAACTAAAATCTACTTTTACTGAAAAAATATTAGAATATAGCGTACCATCCGAATTTCCGATATTAGATAGTGCATAATCTATCCGAATACCATTGTATTTAAAACCAACGCCAAAATTTGGTTGTACAGAAAGATTTTTAGAATCGTCAAAATTTGTTTGATTTTGAAAGTTGTTAATTCCTCCTCTAAAGTAAACCATATCGTCATAAGCAAACTGAAAACCAATTGCAGGATCGATACTAACAAAATCTGTCGCGATTACATCGTTTGTTTTTAAAAACCGCATATTTAAGTCAATTTCGGTGGTTAGTTTGTAATCGTGTCCGAATTCAAAAAGTCTCGAAACTCCAAATTGCACTTTAGGTTTGGTAAGTTCTATGGTTTCTGGTTCTTCTTGATTTTGATTAGGAATGGCGTTTGCAATAGTATCAAATGCATCGCTATCAATTGTCCAAGCATTGAATGTTGTGGTAATATCTCTTAGCATTAATCCAAATTTGTATGTATCTGTTTTATACTGAAAACCAGCATCTAATCCAAAGCCATAAGACTTTGCAAAATCACCAATTCTACGATGAATAATTTTTGCATTTACACCAAAATCAAAATTTTTAAAAACAACTTGTCTTGCATACCCAATATGTAACGCCATATCACTAGCATTAAAAAGGCTAATTCTGTTAAAATCAATATTTCCTTGGCTGTCAATTAATTGCGTTGTGTTTAAAATATCATCAACCGAAAAACGAATAAGAGAAATACCGATACTGCTTATTTTATCAATTGGTTTTGCAAAAGCGGCATAATCGTATTTTGCAATACCTTGGAAATATTCGGCATGCATTATAGCAGCTTGATTATCTTCAATATTTACCAAGCCAGCAGGATTCCAATAAATTGCATTTACATCATCGGTAATTGCAGTAACTGCTTTTCCCATACCAAAAGCACTTGCATCTACACCAATATTTAAAAACTCATTAGAGTAATTTCTAAGGGTTTGTGCATGGTTTGGAAGCATATATATAAATAAGAGGTAAAATAATTTTTTCAAGGGTTTGATTTTAGGTGCAAATATCTTATTTTTTATAGTATAACTTAAAAAAACTTTCAATATTGTAGTGTTTTTGTTAATTTTGATTTAAAAACTGAATAATTTCTGTTTCTAACCAGTTGTTTTTTTTGGTCTGAAACGAATTACAAAAACCAACATGTCCACCATATTTTGTAGTATGTAAATAAAAATTGGCATTGTTTTCGGCTTCTTTAAACGGATAGCATTCTTGGTTTAAAAAAGGGTCGTCTAAAGCGGTTATTAGTAAGGTTGGTAATTTTATTTTTGGTAAAAACGGTTTGGAACTAGCACGTTTCCAATAATCATTTGCATCTATAAAATTATTAGTAGGAGCAGTAAAATAGTTGTCAAATTCTTTAAAACTAGTTGCTTTTAAAATCGCAGTTATATTTAAGTTTGCTTTAGGAAATTGTTTTTGTTTTTCTAGCACTTTCTTTTTTAAGGTTTTCAAGAAATTTTTCATATATATACGATTTGATCTGCTTCCCATAGTAATGGCAGAACCTTTTAAATCGCAAGGAACTGAAATGACAACTGCTTTTTTAATTATTTTAGGCATTTTATTGGCAAATTCACCCATAAATTTTAACACAATATTTCCTCCTAAACTATACCCAACAAGATTTATTTCTTGGTAGCGATTCCAATCGGAAACATTAGTAATTACTTCAGCTAAATCGCTTGTTTTTCCGCTATGATAAGTCGCAAGTAGTTTGTTGTTTTCGCCAGAACAACCTCTAAGATTTACAGCAATAAGATCAAAATTATATTTGTTTGTATATACCGAAAGGCTTTTAATATACGAAGATGCAGAACTTCCTTCTAAACCGTGAATTGCAATAATCGTTTTTTTTGCATTGCAACTAGAAATATCTAAATCTATAAAATCCGAATCTTTAGTAGTCATTCGGATTCGTTTATATTTAGGTTTATTTTTAGTAGTGTAATACCTAAAAAGTGTATTGAAGTGTTTGTTTTTAAAAACTCCTTTTACTTTAAACGAGTTTGATTGTACAATTGGCATTTTGTGTTATATCTTGTTTTGAAGTCGTAAATATAAAAGAAATAAACTATGTTTGCTATCTAATTTTTTGAATAATGAAGCTAAAAAAAATTCTAAGACGGAAAAAATATATTTGCATTCCGTTAAAACGCACAATAACTAATCATTTTGAAGTAAAAGCAACAATTAATAATGTAAAAGGGCGTTTTATTTTAGATACAGGAGCTTCTAATTCTTGTGTAGATTTTAAAGCAGTTTCTGTTTTTAATTTAGATGCAAACGATTCTACAACAAAAGCAGCAGGAGCAGGAGCAATTGATATGCAAACACAAGAATCACATAACAATAACATTGCAATTGGTAATTGGAAATACAATAATTTGCATTTGGTTTTATTTGATTTAACCCATGTTAATATGGCTTTAACACAGTATAAGGCAAAACCTGTTAGTGGTATTATCGGAGCAGATATTCTGCAAAAAGGAAAAGCAATTATCGATTATAAAAAAAATCGTTTGTATTTAAAAAAATTGGTTTTTTTATATTGATTTACCAAATTTACAAATATCAATAAATGATATAAAACCCTTTTAGTGTCATGACTACAAACACTAAAAAGGTTTAATAAAGTACTTTCTTTACCATCTAATAACAGCACTTGCCCAAGTAAAACCACTACCAAAAGCAGCAAGAACTACTAAATCACCTTCTTTAATTTTACCTTGTTCCCAAGCGTCTGTTAAAGCAATAATAATACTTGCAGCAGTAGTATTGCCATATTTTTGTATGTTATTAAAAACTTGATCGTCTGTAAGTCCAAATTTTTTCTGAACAAATTGCGAAATTCGTAAATTGGCTTGATGTGGAATAAACATATCAATATCACTAGCAGATAAATTATTTGCTTGTAAACCTTCGTTAATTACTTCGCTAAAACGAACGATAGCATGTTTAAAAACAAATTGACCATCCCCCGCTACCGCACGATTACATCGTGCGGCTATAAGATACCAGCTCGTAACTAATAGTACTCAACAATAAAATAACAATAAAAAGAAATAGCATCATTTTTATATATTTACTAGGTTAGTAGAAATTATAAGTTTCATAACCTAGATGTTGTATATTTTGTATCTTTACTACCACAAAGCACAGATATTTTAACCAAAGATAGAAACAAAGAAATTAACACGATAATTTACAACCATTTGAATCTACCAACCGAAATACAATTTAGCAACAACCGTACGATACAA
>CAMZLT010000045.1 GCA_947311745.1 uncultured Flavobacteriaceae bacterium
ATCTATATACAAAGAGGAGGAAAAATTAGAGCAACCAAATGAGGAAATGCGTTTTAAAATGTTTAATGCAGGCATTCTGTTTAAAAATGTTTCTAATAAAACGTATACAAAACAAAAAGAATTTTTTGGTAAAATATTTTTAATAAAAGATAGTCTTAAAAAAATAAATTGGCAATTAGAAAAAGAATCTAAACAAATAGGAAAATACCTTTGTTTTAAAGCAACGGCAATGGTAGCAAAAGAAAAACAAGGCTTTGCACGATTTAGACGAAAAAAGAAAGAAGCAAAAGATAGCATACAAAATAAAAAGCCAAAACTAACAAAACTTACCGTTTGGTATACTCCTGAAATTCCTGTTAGTAATGGTCCGGAAAATTACCAAGGATTACCAGGTTTAATATTAGAAGCTAATGTAGGTAAATTACAATTATTAGCTACTAAAGTAACAATAAATCCGAAAGAAAAAATAAAGATAATAGAGCCAGTTAAAGGTAAAATAGTAACACAAAAAGAATACAACGATATAACTAAAAAGAAAATTACCGAAATGCGTAGTCAATATAAAAGTACTCGTAAAAAAGGAGAAAATCGTAGGCATTTTAGGTAGTTGGCAGTGTTCAGTTGGTAGTTTTTAATTTAACTCATAATTCCTAATTCCTAACTCATAACTCACAACTCATAACTCATAAGTTTATTAAAAAATGAAAAACTTCATTCTAATTATAGTATTTTTAGCAACAAGTATTATGTATTCGCAATATGTAATCAAAGGAACTGTTAAAGACAAAGATGGTAATCCGTTAGAGATGGCAAATGTTATTGCTATGAATATTACAGAAGGCAGTTTGGAAGGCTATTCTATTACCGATGCTAAAGGAAAGTATAGTATAAAAATTTCAAAAGAAGGTGATATACAGCTTAAAGTGAGCTATTTAGGTTTTGATTCGCAATCAAAAATTTTAGTTATTTCGGCAAGTGAAACTACTAAAGATTTTGTGTTATTGCCAAGTAGTAACGATTTAGATGCTGTAGAAATTACGTACGAAATGCCTGTAACTATTAAAGGCGATACGATTGTCTATAATGCCGATTCGTTTACTTCTGGTAAAGAAAAAAAATTAGGAGATGTTTTAAAAAAATTGCCAGGAGTTGAGGTAAACGATAATGGCGAAATTGAAGTAGAAGGTAAAGCAGTTAATAAAGTTATGGTGAATGGAAAAGATTTTTTTGATGGTGATACCAAACTTGCTACAAAAAATATTCCTGCAGATGCGGTAAAAAAAGTAGAAGTACTAAAAAATTACAACGAAGTTTCGCAAATGCGAGGACTTGGTGATGATAGTGATAATGTAGCCATAAACATAAAGCTAAAAGAAGGAAAAAAGAATTTTTGGTTTGGTGAAGTTACTGCTGGAGTTGGAGATGGCGGAAAGCAAACACGATATTTAGCACATCCTAAATTATTTTACTACAGTCCTAAAAAAAGTGTAAATATTATT
This sequence comes from uncultured Flavobacteriaceae bacterium, assembly GCA_947311745.1. Classification (GTDB taxonomy): domain Bacteria; phylum Bacteroidota; class Bacteroidia; order Flavobacteriales; family Flavobacteriaceae; genus S010-17. The sequence goes on from CAMZLT010000045.1 coordinate 1,500, forward strand.
ACCGATATCAATAATATAGGTGAAATTCCGTTTACATTTAACGATTATTTTAAATTCTCTGGTGGTTTTAGCAATATGATGAAAAATGGAGGAATTCAAATATCATCAAACAGTTTAGGGCTTTCCTTTTTAAAAGATAATAAAGCAAAAGAACTGTCTAATAAATTTGCAGCATTAAATTTTACACAACAAGTTAATCGCAAATTAGATCTTAGTGGTTTTGCTATTTTTTCGGGAGCAAACACTGAGATGCAAACCAATACTTTTCAAACCAATACGTTTAACGACTCTAATAATAATGAAATTGAAACGAATGAAAAAACAGTTAATAACACACTGCAAAATAATAATTTAGGTTTATTAAAATTATCCGCTTCCTATAAAGCGAATCCAAATTTTCAATTAAATTACGATGTTTTAGTAAAAAAATCCAATCTTTCCGAAAAAAATAAAATTCTTTCTAATTCCGATTTAGAGGGTTTAAATACTATTTCAAGTACTAAAAAAGAAGAACCTATTTCTATAAAAAATAATGTAAATATTTATTACACAGCAAATGATAAAAATATTTTTTCCTTTGCTGGACAATTTTTACACGAAAAAAACAATCCATTATACAACTCTATTAATTCCGATCAGCGATTTTTATTATTGCCAACAGTAGATGAAAATACTAATTTTAACCTAACACAAAATAAAGAAACCAAAACGGATAAGTTAGATGCAACTTTAGATTATTACTACATTTTAAATAAAAAGAGTAACTTAAATATTAGTTTGGGTTCGGTGGTTAGCAAACAGGAATTTCAATCGGATATTTATCAAACATTAGCAGATAATACAATCAATTCGTTTACTAATTCGGGTTTAAAAAATAATGTAAATTTTAATTTTTCGGATGTTTTTATAGGTCTGCATTACAAGGTACAAACCGGAAAATTTATTTTTACACCAGGAATTTCTTTACATAATTACTTATCTAAAAATGAGCAACTTTCGGATAATACAACATATAAATTAACTAAAATATTACCAGATTTAAACATAAAATTTGCTTTAAAAAACTCTGAAAGTTTACGTTTTCGATATACTATGTCAACCAATTTTACCGATATAAAAAACCTTTCGGAAGGTGTTTTGCTAAACTCTTACAATTCCATTTCTATGGGAAACCGAAATCTTAAAAACGCATTATATAACCAATACAATCTAAATTATTTTAATTTTAATACTTTTTCATTTACCAATATCCATGCTAGTTTACGATATAGTAAAAAGCAATATGTTATTAAAAATACATCGCAACTTTTAGGAATTGACAGAATTAATACACTAACAAATTTAGACAAACCCGAGGATACTTTTAGTGCAAATGCCAGCATCTCTAAACGAGTTAAAAAAGTTAAAATTAGTTTGTCTGGAAATATGAGTGTTTCGAATAGTATCCGTTTAACCACTTTGCCTACTGGCGAAATAATTTCCGATAAGACAAAATTTACAACGCAAAGCTATAAAACTAGTTTGCGATCGAATTTTAGCAATTTTCCTAATTTTGAACTTGGTTATTCTAGTAATTTATCCCAATTTAACAATAATAAATCTGTAACCAACAAACCATTTGCAAATGTAGAAATAGGGTTTTTAAAAGATTTTATTTTTATTGCCGATTACAAACTTAATTACTACCACAATAAAGTAAACACAATTAAAAACACCTATGATTTTTTAAATGCCGATTTGTATTATCAAAAAGAAGGCTCTAGTTGGGAATTTAGATTACAAGCAATAAATCTATTAAACACTAAAAGTATTAACGAAGATTATTTTTCGGTTTTTTCACGAAGTTCAAGTGCTTATTTTGTACAGCCACGAATGTTACTGTTTAGCGTAAAATACGATTTGTAATAAGGCATAAATCAACGAAAGTACTTTTAACACAAAGTTAAACTGTACATCATCATTGTCAATCCTTTTTTTTCCTAACGTGAACCTTTGTGTGTTTGAGAATAAAAATAAATTTTGGCTTAATATTTGTTGCTTAAGAGGGAAATTATTTTTTATGAAAACCAAAATTATTTTAGTTACGATTTCATTAGTGTTTACGAATATTTTTGCACAAGGAAAGTTAGATACTGCAAAAGAAAATCTTAAAAAACAAAGTATAGTTCTAATACAATAAGTAAACAAAATACACAAAACTCTAGAAATAACGATAATTTTCTTGTGAAAGTAGTTACAAGAATCGTTATAAATTTAACCTACGGTGTAACTGTCGAAACCATTTTTGAAAAAAAATCTAAAATGCACGATGCAAGTATTACTAAATATCCATATTTTTTAGATAATGTAGGGAATTATGTATATGCAGA
>CAMZLT010000046.1 GCA_947311745.1 uncultured Flavobacteriaceae bacterium
AAACGCATTTCAATTAAAATTAAAGATACTTTACAGGCAAACACAACTTATGTTTTTAATTTCGGAAACAGTATTCAAGATAATAACGAAGGAAATATTTTAGCCAATTTTAAATATGTTTTTTCTACAGGAAAACAAATTGATTCGTTAAAACTTAGTGGAACAATTAAAGATGCCTTTGCTGTTAAACCAAAGGATTTTGTTTCGGTTATGCTATACAAAGCAAATGAAAAATTTACCGATTCTACTATTTTTAAAGAAAAACCTTTTTATGTGGCAAACACTTTAGATTCAATCGCTTGGAATATTACCAATATAAAAGAAGGTAAATACCATTTAATTGCAATGAAAGATAAAAATTCTGATCTTATTTTTCAACCAAAAGAGGATAAAATAGCATTTTTAGATACCATAATTTCTTTGCCAACTAACCAACAAATAGTATTGAAATTATTTAAAGAAGTGCCAAATTTTAATATTAAAAAACCAAAAGAAATAGCAAAAGGGCATCTTATGTTTGGTTACTATGGTCATGCGGAAAATTTACAAATTAACGAACAATATATTTACACCAAAAATCAAGATAGTTTGTTTTTTAAATCGTATTTAATTCCTGAAAAAAACAAAGATACTATCCATTATTACTATACTACAAATAAACAAATAGATTCGATTAATTTTAAACTTAGTAATCAGGATTTTATTTCAGAAAATATGGTTAAAATTCGCTTAAAAAAAGTGGATTCTTTAGTTTTTAAAAAGAATTTAAGTGTGTTACGTCCTAAAGATACATTTTCAATAGTAAGTAATAATCCTCTTATAAATATTGTAGATAAGCAGATTAATTTATTTGTACAAGATACCATTCCTGTTAATTTTACTACAAAAGTTAAAGAATTAAACAGCATTCAACTAATTTTTGAACAAAAACCCAGCAAAAGATACCATTTAGAAATTTTACCTAACGGAATTACCGATATTTTTAAGCAAGTAAACGATACGTTAAATTATAATTTTTATACAAAAAAAGAAACCTATTACGGAAGTATTAACTTAACCGTTAACACTAAAAATTATCCGATAATTGTACAACTTTTAGATGACAAATACCAAATAATTAGCGAAAAATACGCTACTGAAAAGAAACCCTTTTTATTTGATTACTTAATTCCGCAAAAATATACTATTCGTGTAATTGCAGATACTAATGGAAATAAAAAATGGGATACTGGTAATTATCTAAAAAAAATACAACCAGAAAAAGTACATTACTATCCTAAAACCATAAAAGTAAAAGAAAATTTTTATTTAAATCAGCAATTTGATATTGTAGAATAAAAAGTACTAAACGTTAAATTGGCATAAATGATGATCAATATGTTTATACAACATGTTGTTCCATTGTTCTTCGGTAAGTTTACCAAAAGATTTTGTTTTTCTAGGTAAAAGAACTGCTACACCATTTTTTTGTGTTGTTTCTATATTTTGAATTAATTTTTGTTTTTCTTCTTTAAAATTCTTTTCGGAAGTAACCACAAAATACGGTGCTGTTTTCCCGTTTTTTTTAAATGGTTTTGAACCTGTAACAATAGGTTTTACCATAACTTTCATAATAAAAGCCATAAACGGATTTGGTTTTTTAAAATTTTCGGTAGCATAAATTGCTTTGTATTGAATGTTTAAATGTGCTAACATTTGTGCAACGTTCATTTTTCCCCAAACTGCTTTTTGATTTGGTTGTAATTGATTAATTCTGTCGATTATTTCTTTAGACACTTCGGAATTAAAAATATTTTTAATCATAATTTTAGTTTTAGTAGTGTGTTTAGTTTAAAAAAGCATAACTAATAATATTTGCTCCCATTTTTAATGCTTTTTCTCGTATTTCTTGCGGATCATGGTGTACTTCAAAATCCTCCCAGCCATCACTTAAATCGCATTGATAATCGTAAAAAACAACTAATCTGCCTTGGTAAAATATCCCAAACCCTTGAGCTGGTTTATTGTCATGTTCGTGAATTTTTGGTAATTGCTTAAAACTATATTCTTGGTTATATATTTTGTGGTTATTTGGTATTTCTCGAAATTCTAATTCGGGAAATATTTTTTTCATTTCTCTGCGTAAATATTTATCTATTCCGTAATTATCCGAAACGTGTAAAAAACCACCAGAGATTAAATAATTTCGTAAATTTTCAACAGCATCTGTATTGAAATCAACATTTCCATGCCCTGTCATAAAAACAATAGGATAATTAAAAATTTCAATACTATTTGCAGCAACTACTTTTGGTTTTTTATTAATTACGGTATGGATATTTTCATTACAAAAAGCTATTAAATTTGGTACAGCTGTTGGATTTGCATACCAATCACCACCACCATCGTACTTCAAAACAGCTACATCTTGAGCAAATAAAACCATATTTCTAAAGGTAATGAAAAGCAATAAAAAGAATATTTTTTTAATCATAATTTTATTCAAATGTAAAGGCAACACTCTGTACTGCTACAATACCAGCAGTCTCGGTTCGTAATCTACTATTTCCCAAAGATACAGCTTTAAATTTATTATCCAAGGCAAAGGTAATTTCTGTTAAGGTAAAATCGCCTTCTGGACCAATTAAAATTGTTATATTTTCTTTGGGTTTTGCAAATTGTAAAGCTTGTTTTAAACTGTATTTTTCATTATCAATACAATGTGCAATAAAGCTATTTTTAGATTGGTTTATTTTAATAAATTCCGAAAAGGAAATCATTTCGTTTAACTTTGGTAAAGTATATTTTAGCGATTGCTTCATTGCCGAGATAAGTACTTTTTCTAAACGGTTTTTTTTGATAATTTTGCGTTCGGATCGTTTACACAAAATAGGTGTGATTTCGGTAATTCCGATTTCGGTTGCTTTTTCTAAAAACCACTCTAATCGTTGAATATTTTTAGTTGGAGCAATAGCAATATGCAAATTGTAATTAAGTGATTTTGCTTCTTTTTGGAAGGATTTAATTGCAACTTGACATTTTTTTTCATTAGAATTAATTAGAATAGATTCGAACAAAAAACCTTTTCCGTTTGTAATATAAACGGTATCACCTTCTTGTTTACGAAGTACCTTTACAATGTGTTTACTTTCTACTTTATCAAAAGTGAAATATTCTTCATTGGTATTGATGTTTGGATTGTAAAAAAGTTGCATATTAGTATTCTATTGGTTTAGTGTAAGTACAACGTCTTGCATGATTTACTTGTTTCATTCGTTTCCAAATTTGTGCTTGAGCGATATTATCTGCTAATTCGGGTGTTCGTACCAATTTTTTTATACCATTTTTAGTAACGGTTTTATAAAATTCATCAAAAATAATTGCTGTAATTCCTTTGTTTTGAAAATCAGGATGCACACCAATTAAATATGCAATAATAGTATCGTTTTTTTTACGTGCTTTTAACAAATGAAAAATTCCGAAAGGAAACAATTTACCATTTGCTTTTTGAAGTGCTTCCGAAAAAGAAGGCATCATAATAGAAAATGCTATAATTTTATTATTTTCATCTAACACAAATTTAATGTATTCAGGATTTATAAACGATATAAATTTCTTTTTAAAATAGGTAATTTGTTCTTTTGAAATTGGTACAAACGAGGATAATTTTGCATAACTAATATTAAAAAGTTGAAACATTTCATCTACATAAGGCATAATTTCTTTGGAACTAGAAAAGTTCTTTTCTTGTAACTTAAAACGTCTTTTAATTAAAGAAGCTGCACGAGTAAAATTACTTGAATCAATATCCGAAATCATAATATAATTTTCTACATACTCTTTTTCTTTTTTAAAACCTAATTTTGCAATATGTTCCACGTAATATGGGTGGTTATACCAAGTAATCATTGTTCCGATATGATTATATCCTTTAGTTAGCAATCCCACTTTATCTAAATTTGAAAACCCAACAGGACCTTCTATATATTTTAATTGGCATTTTTTACCAATTTCGTTTATTTTATTTAATAATGCCTTAGTAACTTCAATATCATCTACAACATCAAACCAACCAAAACGCATTTTTTTTACGCCTTGTTTTTCTACTTCAAAAGTATTGATGATTGCTGCTGTTCGTCCAACTATTTTATCGTTTTTATATGCTAGTAAAAAATGAGCGGTTGCGTGTTTAAAAACAGGGTTTTTTTCTCTGTCAAAATTGGCAATTTCATCTTTAATAATTGGTGGCACCCAATATTTATTATTTTTATACAAACTGAAAGGAAATGTAACAAACTGCTTCATTTCCTTTTTTGTGGTAACTTCTTTTATTGTAATCATTTTTACAAATTATTCTTTGTTTTTACGTTTTCTTTTTCGTTTTTTCTTTTTACTTTTTTTATCCTCATCGTAAAAAGAAGGTGTTCCTTTTTTTGCTTTCTTAATACGTCTTTTCTTCTTGCGTTTCTTTTTTATTTTTTTCTCTTTTACCTTACGTTTTTTAGCTTTTATGTTTCTTGTTTTAGGAGCCTTTCCTCGTTTCTTTTTAAATAATCTACTAAAGAAACTACCTTTTTTTTCGCCTTTTAATACATCTTCACTTTTGGTTTCTTTAACATGTTTATCCAAACGCCAAGAACCACCTAAAGCTAAATAAACATCGTTTGACTTAGCTGCAAAAGTAGTTCGTGCTGCAAAATCAAATTGTACATTATTGTTAAGTAAATAAGCTGTTCCAACACCAAATTGCATTTCGTTATTTTCAATTTTTTTACGAATGCCTTGGTTTTCTCCAAATATAGACCATTTTAAATTTATAGCATACGTTGCTGTTAAAATATAACCATATTCCATATCTTGCATAATCTTATCTGCATATAGGTTGGTTAAAACAACAAAACGGCTAGAAATATCATTTTGTAGTAAAATAGCTCCTTTTAAACTGATGCCTTCTTCTTTATAATATGGACTTAAAAAATTAGTGTTTACACCAACATACGCTCCAACTGATGGTATTAATCGTTTTTTATCAAACGATGTTCTTTTTTTCCAACTATGTATTTCTTTAGATTTATCTGTATATTTTTGGTTGTAAATTAAATATTTTGCTCCGAAAGTTAATCTGCTAATACCACTAACATTTGTATATGAATTTAATATATTATGAAAAACTACTCTATCTTTTTGATAGATAAAATCTAAGTTTATTTCTAGTTTTTCTAAAAATTTACCATAACGCAAAAACACGTTTGCTCCATACGAATTATCTATATCAAAAGTTTTTGCAATTTGATTTTTTCGATAGAAAAACCCAGATTCTACTTGAAAAACATTTGTTCCAACACCATATGGGCTTTCCGAAAATCCAGGTCTTTTAGAGTTAATAATTTCGGTATATTGTGCATTTACTTGTAAAAAAGCAAGATAGCACACGATAAGTAAAAATAATTGCTTCATAAAATAAAAATATTTGGTAAATATATAATTTTATATCCTTCTTAACGTATTAAGTGCTTGTAAATTGTTATTTTTGAGCAAATTTTATTTTTATGGGATTAATAAGAACAATTCTAATTATAATGCTAGCTTACTATGTTTTAAAAATAGTAGCTAGAATGGCATTTCCGCATATAATGAAACGAGCAATGGATAAAATGAATGCGAAAATGCAAGAGCAACAAGGATACAAACAAACTAAAAATCAAGAAATTGGTAAAACCGTAGTAGATAAAAAACCGACTAGTAAAACATCCAACAACTCTGTCGGTGAATATGTTGATTATGAGGAGGTTGATTAATATTTTTGATAGTCTTTTTTAGTATTTTTATTCCTAATTTAAACTCTTTTAATGAAAAATTTTATTCCATATATACTTGCAATTGCTGCATTTTCGATAGTTAGTTTGGCATATTTTTCGCCAGTTTTACAAGGTAAAGTAATTCATCAAAGTGATATTGTACAGTTCAAAGGATCGGCAAAAGAATTAAATGATTATCGCAACCAAACTGGCAAAGAAGCGTATTGGACAAACACTTCTTTTGGAGGAATGCCAGCGTACAACGTAAGTGCAAAATATCCTAATAATTTATTGGTAAAGTAGATAAAGTACTACGTTTTTTACCAAGACCTGCCGATTATTTGTTTTTGTATTTTCTTGGTTTTTTTGTGCTTTTACAAGTTTTAAAAATTGATTGGAAAATTGCAATTATAG
>CAMZLT010000047.1 GCA_947311745.1 uncultured Flavobacteriaceae bacterium
AAAGAAAAATGTTGGTTTATTGGCTTATTCGCCTTTGGCTTTTGGTATTTTGTCTGGTAAATTCCTTAACGGAAGAAAACATCCTAACTCTCGTGTTGAACTGTTTCCTCAAATGTCTAGGTATAATAATATTCAAGTAGAAAATGTGGTAAAAAAATATGCCGAAATTGCAAAAAAGCATCAGTTGAATTTTACTCAAATGGCTTTAGCTTTTGTAAATCAGCAACCTTTTGTTACCAGTAATATTATTGGAGCAACCAATCTTAATCAATTAAAAGAAAACATAGAAAGTATAAATATAACCTTATCGGAAGAAGTTTTAAAAGAAATTGAATCTGTTTTTATAACGCAACCAAATCCTGCTCCTTAAAAATTTACATTATAAACCCTTCCAGTAATATACTGTTGATATTAAGGCTGGCAAGGTTAAAAATTTGGTTAAATCATATCTATAGTCTTTACAAACTTTGCGTGAAAAAACTAAAAAATGACTCAAACAGAACTCCAACAATTTTTAGACGAAAAAGTAATTCAATACAATCAGCCTAAATTTATTGAATCTGATCCTATTCAAATACCTCATCAGTTTTCAAAAAAAGAAGATATTGAAATTGCAGGGTTTTTAACCGCTACTATTGCTTGGGGAAAACGACCAATGATTATAAAAAACGCTAATAAAATGATGTCGTTTTTAGATAATTCACCACACGAATTTATACTTAACCACTCACAAAAAGATTTAGATAAAATAGTACATTTTGTACACCGAACGTTTAATATTATTGATTTTACTTTCTTTATAAAAGCCCTTAAAAATATATATCAAAACCATAAGGGTTTAGAAGCTGTTTTTGCTAAAAACAGTACAAACAATACCATGCAAAATAGTATTCATCAATTTAAAAATACTTTTTTCGAAATTCCACATCCAAAAAGAACCACCAAACATATATCTAATCCTTTAAAAGGCTCTGCTGCAAAACGAATAAACATGTATTTACGATGGATGGTTAGGCAAGATAATACTGGTGTAGATTTTGGAATTTGGAAAAGTATTTCACCAAGTGTACTTTCTTGTCCGTTAGATGTGCATAGCGGAAATGTAGCGAGAAAATTAGGTTTACTTACAAGAAAACAAAACGATTGGAAAGCTTTGAGTGAACTAGATATAAACCTTAGAAAATTAGATGCAAAAGATCCTTCAAAATATGATTTTGCCTTGTTTGGCTTAGGTGTGTTTGAAGGATTTTAATAGAACTGCAAAGTTTAAGTTATACCAATTCTATTTTAAAAAGATAAATAATTTATAGCGTATTTTGATGTTGAATTGGTATAAGGTAATTGTTGTGTTTTGTGTGTAGTTGGGTTGTAGTTTTAGGGACGGTTTGTATATGGTAGTGTGTAGTTTTGAGACTACGATAAAAAACTATGGTTTTATATACATTATTACCGCCTTTTATCTTATAATTCTTTCCAAAAATATTTTCAATGCTTCAATTTCTTTACTATCTAAATTCCAAAAATGAGTTTTATAATCTCTATTTTCCTCTTTTGCAAAACGCATCCCTTGATAAGTTCTAAAATATGTAAAAATAACATTTTTATCTTCAAATAATTCATCACAACATTCTTGTGGGGAAAAAGAACTTAGAGAGTTAGCATAATCTTTATAACATTTATGAGACTTATCAAAATGCTCTTTATTTACAATTTTTAACAATAAAGATTCTAAATCTCCATCATCTTTATTATTAGGAAATAAAAATATATCAAAATTTATAGAAAGTTCTTTTTTTATCCTTTCCAAATAATTAATTCTTAATTCTTTCCCTCCATTGTTCGGATCTTTTATAGGATTATCCGCATCTTGAAAAACTAAAATATCATAATTTTGATCTCTAATTTCTTCAAATTTAGTCTTTAAATGGTTTTTAATAGCAGTACAACCACCTGAAACGATAATTTTTATAAATTTATCTGAATTCTTTAATTCTTTTTCTTTTGATTTATTTTTAACAAGTTTAAAATCAGTAGTATGAAAACACAGGAAATCTTTTAAAAAAACGGCATCTGTTTTCCCCTCGACAAATAAAATATACTTTTTCATAAATCACCACCTCTAATTTCAAAATCGTTTTCGAGCTCATATTTAAATTCATCAAACATACGCGTATATGCTTTTATACTATTATCAGGCAACTCTCTTAAAGTAAGTATTCTTGATTTATCTTGGTACGATTTAAAATCATCTTCTGTTAATATATCTGAAAAATGATTCACACATTCAATATTATGTGTAGTTGCAAAAATTTGAACATTATTCTTATTAGCTACTTTTAAAATTGTTTTCCAAAACTCAGAGAAATGCGAATAATGTATACCTGCATCTATTTCATCAATTAGTAATTTCTCATTTTTTTGAAGTGTTATTTGAACCAAAATTCTAAAAAGTTTATTTGCACCTTCACCATACTGGTGTAATGGTGCAGAAATATCACAATTAGCTTCTTCAATGTCAATTTCACCTTTCTCTGTGTTAACATTTATTCTTTCAATATTGGGGATAAATATTCTTAGTGATTCAACAAAACTATTACGTTCAGATTTGATTTTATCAATGTTTTCATAGTATGACAAAGCTAAATCTTTACTAAATCCTTTTCCAAAAGGGATAAGGGGACTTTTTATTAAATCCTTTGGAAGGATCTTTTTTAAAATTAGAGGCAATTCTATGATTTCATTTTCTTTTCCTTTTATGATAAAACTCAAATACTCATCTGTATCAATGTTTGTTGAATGTTTATATTTTATTTCTATTTCGTTTCTTTTTGCATTTCTAATTGTATAATTCCATAGATTTCTACCTTCCTCTAATTTGAAATTTAATTCTTTTGAAATGCTATCATTTTTAATGAAACTATTAAATACTTCATTTAGTTGCAAAATATATTTTTCTTCATTGTTAATTATTGATTTAGAAATATTTATTCTACTGATGTATGCGAATAGTAGATTTTTATAATACTGCTCTTTATTTGTGGTAAATAAAAGAGCTTCAAGTAATGATGTTTTTCCAACGTTATTATCACCCACAATCAAATTATATTGACCAACATCAGATAATGAAATTTTACCAAATCTACGGAAATTTTGTATTTCTATTTTTGCTATATGCTTACTTGGATACCAATTTATTCTTTCAGGTAATTCAGTAATTGAATTTAATTCATCTACTGTAAATTTATTGTATATTAACTTGCGATTTTGCGATAATTTAAAATACCTATCATTTATTTCTTTTACATTTTGATTACTTTTCCATATACATTTTGCCCATCTTTCAATTAAATAATTAGAAATAATTGTAGTCAATCCTTCATCTTTGAGTAAGCCTTCATAAAAAGTTGTTAATTTATTACAGTTAATGGTATCCTCTATTTTTCTATTTATTTCAATGAACAACTCACTTTCATTTTTTACGAATACGAATGCTTTAAAAACTGGTAAATAGTAATCTTCTGAAAAAGAAGTATTCTCATTTTTTAGATAATTGTCAATAATTTCTTTATAAAGGGAAGTTTGTTCATTTTGAGTTTTAAATTGAACGAGTGAGGCAAGCCAAAGTACAACATTTTCGTCATCATTTTCCTCTTTGGCTAACTGTATCTTTGAAATACAATATTTTTCATCATATAAATCAATCTCAGACCAAGCCTCAATTGCTTCTTTATAATGTTTTAAATCATACCTTATATTTCCTATTTCTTTCCATAATTCAATATCATTTGAATTTGCTATAAATTCTAATATTTTGACAAAATCTTTTTTATGTTCTAAAATTTGAATTGTATATGAATTTAATATTAAATTATCAATAAACTCATCTCGCCAATCTAAATCCTTAATTATTTCTACAAATTTTTCTTTGTTTTTAAATAGAATATCTATATCCTGTTTCATTAATTTCTTACCATCAATAATACGAGAAATGACAATTCTTATATCCTGTTCTACTGTTTTTAAATTGTTTCCAATTAGTCTAATTAATTCATTAAAATGCCTTCCTTGAAATAAGCAATTTGCAGCTTCTTCATATTTGGGTATATTAAAAATTTCATTTAAATAGAATTCAGCCGCTCTTAGATAGTTTCCTTTAATCTGCTCAGAAATAGCTAAACAATCGTAACCGTCTTCTTTCTTTCCTATTCTGAAGAATTGATTTGCTGCTACTTTTAATCTTGCAGGATTATTATCATATAAACCTTGCTCTTTATCCTTTTTAGCATTTTTAAGAGCATCTTCTGGGGTACTACTGATTATATTATTTATAGAACCAGGGTTATATTCTATTGTTTTCTCTTTAAAGGAATTAAGCACTTGCCACTTGTCACCTGAAATTGAAGCGTTATCTACAATTTTCTTCCAAAACAATTCTTCCGAATTTTCACTATCAATAATAATTAATTCTGTCTGAGCACGCGTAAGACCTACGTACAACTTATTGAAAAAGAAGCCTCTCCTAAACAGGTCTTCTTTATTTGATTTATTGTCAGTTAGCCTTTCAAAATTATTAATAAAAAATTCACCAAAACCAAATAGAACAACTTGCTCATATTCAGCTCCTTTTGCTTCAACAGCAGTTTTAACTTCAATTTCGTCTATTAATGAAAGAATATTATGCTTTTGTATATAATCTTCTTTCTCTTGTGAATTAACAGGAATAATAAATATTTTATACTTTAATTTTTTTATAAGACTTTCTTTTAAATTGGGTTCATTGTTAATTGTTTTATAATTTAAAAAAATATTAAAATCTTTATCCAAATTAGAATTAGGACGTTTTGCTTCCTGAGGATTTAATTGTTTTATGCCTAAGTTTTTTATTCTATGATATTGAACAAAATTTGCTATTGAAACAACAGGTTGGGTTGAACGATAATTGAAGGATGGATTATATACATTTTCATCTTTATTATAATTAAACCCAGCAATTTCTTGCAATTCTTCATACAACATACTTGTCATTTCTCCTTGTCTGAATCCAGTAGGATTAACCGTTTGATTTGGGTCGCCTGCAAATACAATTGGGACTTGATTAATTTTTGATAAATCATAGTCTAAGTATTTTGATAACTTGAGTATAAATCTTAATTCAACCCTACAAAAGTCTTGTGCTTCATCACACAATAAAACACTATATTTCTTTTTAATTGTTACGTTATTTTCGATGAATCGAATTATTTTAAGCTTATCCCAATAATTGTCTTCATTAATTAATTTTTCATAAAAAGGTAGAACATTTTTTTCAATTCCCTCAAATTTATGTTTTGGAATAATACGAGATTTGTTTGGAATAATATCTAAATACTCTTTTGAAGTCACTTTAATATCTGAATTATAGCCATTTATATATGTAATAATAGTAAACCAAGATATCTCCGCAGAATACTTTTCTATAATATGTTTTTGTATATTTGAATTTTCATATAACTGTTTAAATTTAGAGAAATTAAGGTATTTCTTTTCCTTAAAAAGATATTTGTCATTTTCAGGAAGCAGATTTATTAAAAACTTTTTAAAAGAGTTAAAGTGTTTTTTGCTATCGTTTTTTTGAGAAACGGTTAGACCATTAAATTCAGGATTATTCGTTAATAAGTCAAAAACTGATTTTTTTGTTTGTTCTAGAAGAGTTTCATTTTCAGTAAGAAAAATTATATCACCATTAATCTCATTAGAACATTTATAATAATAAGAGTTTGCAAACAGATAATATAACATAGTTGATTTTCCACTACCTGCCTGTCCATTTATGTAATAGGGGAACTTAAATGTTTTGAAAAAAATTATTTGCTCTCGTGTTAATGAAAGATTGCTCAATTCAGTGCTTTTTTGAATTGCAAACCATAATTCATCTTTCTTAATAGTCCATTTGGGATAAGACCTAAATGCGTTTCTACTAATACTTTCAATATTTTTTTGAATAGTTATATTATTTTCATTTATTTCTTTAAGAGCATTATTCCAATAATCTTTTTGTTTTTCAAGGTGGGCTGCATTATACAACAGATAAACTACTTTGTTGTTGTCAATCTTAATTTCACTAAATAATATTCCAATGTTTTGAAATTTATATTTTATTATTTTAATTTCGTTTTGTTCTTTTACTATTTCACTATTTAATGATTCAGTATTCGTTATTTCACTTAAAGCTAATCTAAAAGTATGAACATAATTATCAATCATTCCTTCAGTTACAGAACTACTTAAAGCATATTTAACCCAGTTTTCCGTCTCAAAAATGTCATTATCCAATTTTAATTTAAAATCGTTAAGCCAATTAACCATTTCTTCAGTTGGATAGTCTCGATTATCTTCTTTAGTGATTTTCCCCTTTTTATAATCACTTATAAATTTTTTTACATCATCATTAGATAATGGGTTTTTTTTAATCCATTCTCCATTTTTTAATTTAGGAAAAATTCTTTTTCCATATACATAATCAAAATTTTTATTTGCGACAATATCTCTAACAAAGTACACATTCAATGATTCGTTTCCAATCGAAATACTTTCTTCTTGAATAATTGTCCTTGTTTTAGGCTTGGAGGTTTTTAACACATACATCTTACCTGTAAAAGAAGATATACTTCCAATGTTTTTCAAATTGGTACGTAAAGTATTTTCTAATATTTTATTGTAAATAGATTCTTCACAATCCTTATCTTTTATATTTTCTTTAAATTTCTCACAAAAATGGAACAGTATCATATATTTATTCTTTTAGACAAAAGTAGCTTTTTTAATTTTTTTTAAGAAATATGAATTTAGGAATCTTTTTTTTAATTGGCGGTAACAATATTATAAACTTAATTCCAAAATTACTTAAATAATTCCAAACCGAGCAGATGCACCTAACTCTTCCTCAATTCTTAAAAGTTGATTGTATTTTGCAACACGG
>CAMZLT010000048.1 GCA_947311745.1 uncultured Flavobacteriaceae bacterium
CCAAATATTCCTTTTGGAAATTTTGGTAATTGTGGGTTTTGATTTTTCATTAAATTAGTTTAAATGTTTGATTATGTGTCGATTTTTTGGATGAAAAGTTACAGAAAAATATGGTTTTATGATAACTGTTATAAGTGTCCTTTGTATTTTCTTAAAAACCATTCTGTAGATAGCAATGTGATTATGATAGATAAAAGCCATTTCCAATCTATTAACGGAATTTTAGTTTCTTTTGATTTTTGAATGCTATTATATTTCGGATTATTTAATATGTTTTGGATTAATTTTTTTATTTGGTTAGGGTAGAAAACTTTTCCGTTTGTGTTGTTTGCGAGTTGTTCTAAGTCTTTTTTGTTTGCTCCAATAAATTGTTGTTCGGTAGTGTAATCTAAGATAGTAAAATTGCCATGTTTTTTTTGTTTCTTTTCGGAATCGTAGACGGTAAATTGGTAATCTCCTTTTGGTAAACTCGAAAGATTACTTTCAAAATGATTGTTTTTTAAAGAGAAAGGATGTTTTATTTGTTTTTTTGTTTGTTTGTTGGTAATGGAAAGCCATAGTTGCTTTTTGTAATCAAAAGTATAATTTGCATCGTATATTTTTGCTTTTATTTTTATGTTTTCGTTGGCGAAATAGTTTTTTTTCGCTTCTATTTCTAAGTAATTTCCTGTTTTTGAATTGGATAAATATTGTATATTTTTTTGAATAAATGTATCAAATTCGGTAAAGGATTTATTTTCTAAAAAGCTGTTTAAACGCCAACGCCAAATGTTTTCGCCAAAGAAAAAACTGGTTCTAACTTTGTTGTTTTCGCTTACAGCAAGTAAGGGTAGTTCAGTTGTAAAGCTACCTATTTGTTGCCAAAGTAATGTTTCGAATGGTACGGAAAAAGTGATTTCGCCAAATTTATCTTGAACAGGAGGGAAGTTGTTAAAATTAATATCCTCGGTTAAAAATGTGCTAAATGAGTTATTGTAATTAGCAAGGTAATCTTCGTTTTTAGATAAAATTTCCTTTTTTAAGATAGATTGGTTATTGTTTAAGAAATTCCAATCGGTGTGTGTGCCTGTGAATATGAAACTGTTTTTTTTATTTTGTTTAATTTGCGAAAATAATTTTGAAAATTTGGCATTTGGTTGGTATAAAATTACCATTTTATAGTTGTTTAAATCTAGATTGTCGCTTGCTTTTTTTAGAATTACTTTCTGTTGTTTATTGCTTTCGATAGCTCGTTTTAACATAGCAATATCAGGATGTGTAATATCGCTAATTAGTGCGATTTTTGCTTGCTCATTAATTACTTCTACCGTAAATTTTTGCGTATTATTTTTGGTGTTCTTTTCGTTTTTTAGATATGAAATATGTGCTGTATAGTAGTGTATTCCTGCTGTTGATGTAGAAATGTGAGTGGAAATTTTTTTGGAGTTGTTGTTTTTACCTAAGGTTATTTTTTTAGAAAAAATGGTTGTTTTTCCTTCTTTTACCGTTATGTTAAGTGGAATATTAGTGTTTTCCCCTTGGTAATTTGTAAATATTTCAATAGGAAATTTGTGTTTTAAATACGCATATGTATTGGTATTTAATTGTGTTATTTTTACATCTTGGTATTCGGTTGTATCGCCAATAATTATAGGATAGACTTCATTTTTTAGTTTTAAATATTTATATGTTGTTCCGTTTGTTTGGTTTCCGTCTGTAAATAGTAGTATTGGTGCAACTTCTTTTTCGTATAGTGATTGAATACTTTTTAGGGAGTTGTAAATGTTTGTTTGTGTTCCTTTAAAATCAAGGCTGTCTTTTTTTAGGATATCGTTGGTAAAGCAATAGTTTTCTATTTCAAATTTAGATTGTAAGTCTTTATTGTTTTTTAAGGCAGTTATTTTTGTGTTGAGGTTAAATGTAGATACCGATTTTATAGAACTTGTATTGTCGCTTAGTAAAATTAATTTTGGTTTTACTAAATACAATTCTTTTTTATGAAATTTGGGGTTGATTAGAAGTAATAGTATTCCAAATATGGAAAAACTTCGCAAAATGAATAGAATCCAATTGGTTTTGTTTTTACTCTTGTATATATATTGAAAAGCAGCAAGTAATATGGATATTACTGCTGCTAATAGTATGTATAGAATTAGATTATTATCCATTTAGGTTTGACTTATTATTACCAAAAACAAAAATAAGCTTTTAAATGAATAATTACCTGTAAATTTTATTTTTCTGTTTTAAAATTTTCTAACCAAATTAACATACAAGATAAAATCGCCATCTCTTCATTTTTCGCATTTTTTAGGGTGTACGAAATCTCTTCACTTTTATTATTTGTATATTTTATAGTGTTGTTATTGGTAAAGGTAAAATCAGGCGAAATATTTATAAATTTAGCATCTTTGACAATAAATTCTTTGAATTCTGTATCCCAAGTTGAAAAATAAAACGAATACATTTTTGTTTTATTGGTGTTTATATTGGTAACCTCTACTTGTCCTTCGTAAAAATATTGCTTGTTTTGTGTCATGTACATTCCTTTTGAAATATTTACTTCACTTAATTGATAATCATTTAAGTAAAGTTCAAAAGTGTCACTTTTTAAATTTTGACTTTGGCTAATAATTATTGTTAAAAGAAAAATTACCGTTGTAAAAATGCGTTTCATCTTATTTAAGGTTTATTGTTTTGTGATATTAAATCAATAAGTGTGCCGTTTTTTAAGTTAGCATTCCACCATCTACATTAAGTGTTTGTCCTGTTATGTATCCAGATAGTTCGCTTGCTAAAAACATACAAGCGTTTGCGATATCTTCTGGGCTTCCACCTCTTTTTAATGGAATGGACTTACGCCATCCATCGACAGTTGCTTCATCTAATTTTGCAGTCATTTCAGTTTCGATAAATCCAGGTGCGATAGCATTGCAACGAATATTTCTTGACCCTAATTCTAAAGCTACGGATTTTGTAAAACCAAGAATTCCTGCTTTGGAAGCAGCATAATTTGCCTGTCCTGCGTTTCCTTTTACACCAACAACAGAGCTCATATTTATTATGGAGCCATTTCGTTGTTTCATCATTGGTCTGATTACAGCTTTGGTTAAGTTAAAAACG
>CAMZLT010000049.1 GCA_947311745.1 uncultured Flavobacteriaceae bacterium
TAATTTTATGTTTCTTTTTAAGGTTTTTTAGATCTATTTTTTTGATAGGTTTCCTTTTTAATTTTTTATTAGCATTTTTTATAGAATCTGCTTTTTTTACTAATTTTTGTTGTTTTTTGGTTAATTTACTAATCGAATCCTCTAGTTTAGTGTAAATTTCTTGATACAATTCAATATTTTTTAAGTAGTAGGTATGGCTTTCTTTAAATTGTGTACTATCTACTTGATATTTGGCGTAAATTAGCGGATAATAATTTGGGTTTTTTTCGTTAGAAAGAGTTTTTATATTTCTACTTTTTGCTGCTAAATGCATATCAAAAAGTAGGTTTATCATTTTTTGTTTCGGAATAAGATTTTTTGGCTTTTTTTGTTCTTTTGAGCAAGAAAACAAGCTAAAAATTACTAATATATATAAAAATTTCATGTCTTTTAGTATAATTATCGGTTAAATAAAAGTCTTTTTCCTTTTATAGTATGGTTAAATTTACCTTGATTATAAATAATATTTCCGTTTACAAATGTAGTAATAATTGAACTAGAAAAAGTTGTTCCTTCAAAAGGAGACCATCCGCATTTGTATAGAATATTTTCTTTTTTTACAGTTTGTTCTTTTTTTAAATCTATTAATACCAAATCTGCATGATACCCTTCTTTTATAAAACCTCTTTTTTCTATTTTATATAAGATTGCAACATTGTGACTAAATTTTTCTACAATTTTTTCTAACGAAATTTTATTTTGTTTGTGCATTTCTAATAAAGCAAGTAATGCATGTTGTACTAGCGGTCCACCACTTGGAGCTTTGGTATATACTTGTTGTTTTTCGCTGATAGTATGTGGTGCGTGATCGGTTGCAATAATATCAATTTTATTAGATAATAATGCTTGTAATAAACCATCTTTATCTTTTTTTGTTTTTACAGCAGGATTCCATTTTATTAGTGTTCCTTTTTTTGCATAATCGCTATCATCAAACCATAAGTGATGTACACAAACTTCGGCAGTAATTTTTTTATCTTTTAACGGAAGGCTATTGTCTAACAATTCTGTTTCTTTTACTGTTGAAAGATGGTAAACATGTAATCTTGCACCTGTTTTTTTTGCCAATTCTATTGCTTTTGATGAGGATAAATAACAAGCTTTTTCCGAACGAATTATAGGATGTTTTTCTATAAGAATATCCTCGCCATAAATAGCAATATGTTCTTTTAGGTTTTTTTGTATGGTTGCTTCATCTTCGCAATGTACAGCGATAAGCATATCGGTTTCCGAAAAAATATTTTCTAAAGTTTCAGGATTATCTACTAACATATTTCCTGTTGATGAGCCTAAAAAAAGTTTAATTGCAGCAACATTTTTCGGATTTGTTTTTAGTAATTCTTCTAAATTATCATTAGTTCCACCAAACATAAACGAGTAATTAGCGTACGAAGTATTTTTAGCAATTTCAAATTTATTGGCTAATAATTTTTGTGTAGTTGCTTGCGGAACGGTGTTTGGCATTTCGATAAACGAAGTAATGCCTCCTGCAACAGCAGCTTTAGATTCGGATGCTATATCTGCTTTATGGGTCAAACCAGGTTCTCTAAAATGCACTTGATCGTCAATCATTCCTGGAAGTAAGTATTTTTCGGTAGCATCGATGACTTCACATTTAGAAGTGTTGGCAATTTTATCTGCAATTTTGGCGATAATTCCGTTTTTAATAAACACATCTTTTTTAAGTATTTCCCCTTCGTTTACAAGGTTTGCGTTTTTAATAAGAATTTCCATTTTTAAATAGATTAAGAGTTAATTACAAGTAAAATTATTTGTGTTTATTTTTAATAAACGATTATTCAATTCCTCTAAATTTCATTTTTATAACACCAAAAACAGCTTCCGATATTATCGAACCAGACATTTTTGAAGTTCCTTTTATACGATCGGTAAATATAATGCTTACTTCTTTTATATTAAAATTGTGTTTCCATGCTTTAAATTTCATTTCAATCTGAAAGGCATAACCAACAAAATGGATTTTGTCTAAATCAATAGTTTCTAAAACTTTACGTTTGTAACAAACAAAACCAGCTGTAGTGTCATAAACAGGAATCCTGGTAATAAATCGCACATATTTTGAGGCGAAAACGGATAAAACGATGCGTTTAAAATCCCAATTTACTACATTTATTTTTCCTTTAATGTATCTAGAACCAACCGAAATATCGGCATTATTGGTTGCACATTCGTTATACAATCGTTCTAAATCTTTAGGATTATGCGAAAAATCAGCATCCATTTCGATAATATAATCGTATTTTTTTGCTATTGCCCATTTAAAACCGTGAATGTATGCAGTGCCTAAACCTGTTTTTTCTTTTCTAACTTCTAAAAACAAGCGATTAGGAAATTTTTTTTGTAAATTTAATACAATTTTTGCCGTTCCGTCAGGTGAATTGTCATCTACAATTAAAACATCCATTTCTTTTTTTTGTGAAAAAGTAGCACGAATAATGGCTTCTATGTTTTCTTTTTCGTTAAAAGTTGGTATGATAACTAAGGTATCGTTCATTAATTTAATTTAATAGCTACAAAAGGCAAAGGTAAAACAAAATATTGCTAACTTTGTTGTTTCTATATTTACCTTTAACAAAGTTTTATGATAAGTAGTTTAGCAGCGAATAATTGGATTACCTTTTTGTTTGTTACTTTAATAGGAATACTTGTTTTATTAAAAGCAATGTTTCCGTTACGCTTTAGGTATTTTATTGCTTTTTTAAAATTAAATCAGTATTTTGTTAAATACATTTCGATTAGTAAAACTTTACATCCGTTTAATGTGCTATTATTACTTTTTCAGTTTTTTATTTATGGGTTTTTACTTTTAAAAATAGTTATTTATTATGATGTTTCTGAAATTACTAGCAATAGTTTTTTATATACAAAAATCATTTTATTCTTAATCATTTTATACAGTTTACGTTTTTTAATTGGTAAAATAATTTTTTCATTTTTCAAATTATCTAGTCGTTATGAGGTAGAAAGCATCTATAAACTTACGTATTTATCTAAGCTATCTGTTTATATTTTTCCGTTTTTAATAGGTTTTCATTATTATAATTTTGAAAAAGGTTTCCTTGTTTTATTTGTGTTTACAGCTATATCTTTATTATATTTTTATGTATTAATTTTAATAAAAAACCAAAAAAATATTTTTACACATTATTTTTATTTTATTTTGTATCTTTGCACACTTGAA
>CAMZLT010000050.1 GCA_947311745.1 uncultured Flavobacteriaceae bacterium
AATAATTTGGGCTAAATGCTCATAAAGCCTTTGCTAATATAGGCTTACGTCGGTTTTTTATTGCTGTTTTTGCGGAACTTACGTTATAATAATAACTATTCGAATTATTATTTATTAAATATATGTTTAAAGATAAATCCAATGCTGTTTCTGATGATTCACCAAAATAGAAAGTTTTTGTTATTGATGATGAGAACTGGTTTTGGAAATCTAAACGAGCAACACTCTCGTCGTATTCTGTTTCAGAATGATAAATACCTTGTGATGGATAGGATTTGTAATAATAGAAATAACGGAGTTTGAAAATTATTTGATTTGCAAAGACTTGTGTTAACATTCCACCAAGAGAAAATCCCTCTTGGCTAATTGGGTCGTCATATAATTCCATATCGCCATAAGTTGATTCAAACAGACTTGCCCCAAATCCACTACCTGAAATTATTTTTTTTGCGTTAAAATTAAATGCTAATCCTGTGCTTTCAAATAATGATTGTGCAATTCTACCATTAAATTCTACTTGTAAAACGTTCACATCTTCTGAATTATAATTAGTGATTGCACTTCCATTTGTAGAATCTAAATATGAACTAAAATCTTGAAATCCTTTATAATTAAGGGTAAACGCTCCAATCAATGTAGTTTTAGTATTAAAACTTTTTGAAGTATTAAGGCTAGCAGATATAATCCAGTTGTTAAAATCACTAAGATTTGCATAGTTCATATAATTAAAACTAATTCCAGAATTCCATTTTTGATTCAAGAAACTAAATGAGTTTTTTATATATGCTGAATAATTTTGATAATCGAAATAATTGTTTTCCTCTTTATTTATACGCTGTTCAATGTATGCACCAATTATTTTATTTTCTGTTGCACTATAAATACCAAACTGATGCCAATAATAATTTATATCCGATAAGGTTTTAAATCCATTATAACTTCCATAATAAAGGATGTTAAAAGCATCAAACTCCTTTTCAATACCAAGCTCGTAGGTTGAAATAAAATCACTACTTGGCGTAACAGAACGAAATGGATTACTATTAAATTCTTGGTTTGTTGATAATGAAAAATTCCACTGTGCATGGTTTTCTTCTAAAAAGAAAATTTGAGTTAGCAATAAAACTAAATATAATATTTTAGTTATATTTTTCATCCATGACCTCTACCTTTGCCACTTCCTTTACCTTTATGCTTTCCACCACTATTCTTCATATTGCTACCATCCTGTGGTTTAAGATTCAAGTTTTTATTGTAGTTCATCCTATTTCGGTGTTTGCCATTAAACATCAAATTGTCATTAATTCCATCGCCATTTGCATCAATATATTTCATGTGCTTTCGCTTTTTGAACTTAATGTAATCTGCATCCAAGCCGTTTGGAATTCCATCTCCATCGTGATCTGGTGCGTTGTCGTTATATCCATCGCCATCTTTGTCAACAAACTTTCTGTTTTGATTTTTACCATGAATATTATTTTTTACTTTTGATGAATCTTGGGCAAAAATTCTGTTGGATAAGAAGAGAGATACAATTGATATGAAAAATATTTTAGTAATTTTTAGAACCATTTTTAATCCATTATTTTTATTTATTGCACAAATTAAATGCCAAATTTATTTTATAAGAAATAGAAATAGTTTAGAACTGTAATCACACATTGTTTAAGGGATAATCCTTTGTTTTTGATGTTATTTTCACTAAAATATTGTGGGATTAACAGTCTGTATTTGCATCAAAATATGTGCTTGTGAAAATTATGACTAGAAGATACGACTTGTTGGGCGAAATATCACGACTAATGTGGCGAAATTAGGACTATTATTTTTTAGAATTTAAATGATTTTGGCTAAGTTCATTCTCATTATATTTACAGATTAATTGTTTAAAAAAACGGACAAATGCTTCGATATAGCTAATATGCAAAAAGTTAATCTATGTTACAATTTGTAACGTAGATTGACTAGCAAAGCAGTCAATCTACGTGGCTTTTATATAATTTGATAACGCTGTGTTAATTAGATTAGCCTTAGAACAAACCATCAAAATTTTTAGTTATTTAATCAATAACAATTTTTTAACATCTGTAAATGTTTCATTGCTTTTTAATGATGTAGCTGTAAAACGTGCAAAATATGTTCCACTACTAAAGCCTATTGCATTCCAAGTTACTATGTGCTTTCCAATATTTTGGTTTGCATTAATTAAATGGATTTGGATGATTTTGTTCCATTGAATATTTGTAAGCTTTGTTAAAAACAACTTCTACTTCTTCTGAATATTCAAAACTTCCATCAGTATCAATTTGCTTCAATCTGTATTTTAGATTGCCACCTTCGGTTGAGTTATCAACATACGAATAGTTTTTTATAGAATTACTATTTCCATGTCCTTCAATAAATGCTCTTTCTTTCCAATTAGGGAACAGAGTACTACTCTGTTCTACGGAAAATCCGTAGTTATTTACTTCTGTTGCTGTTGTCCAATTTAAAAGAATACTATTCCCTTTTTGATTTGCTGTGAAAGATGTTAATTCTACAGGAACAGGAGATAATATTTCTGTTTCCCATAATCCCCTTCCGTAAGTACCAGCTCTTAATTTATCTGTACCACTTGGGTTGTAATAAATCTCTAATTCTGTAACAACAACTCCTGGTAATCCAGAATTATACTCAACCCAATCATTTGCACCTTGTTTTGCATAAACACCTAAATCAGTTCCAACAAAAAGAATATTTTTGGATGTAACACTTTTGTTATGCACAATACTCATAATAGGAAGATTTGGCAAGCCTGTGCTTATGCTCGTCCAATTTACACCGCCATCAGTCGATTCATAAACTTTTTGTCCAGCAACATAACCGCCGTATGTAATCCAAAGTGTATTAGCATCTGTTGGATGAACCGCAATATATGTAACACTTGTGGAAGTAGAAGGCAAAGTAATTGAAGTCCAATTAGTTACACCGCCATCAGTAGTTTTCCACATATTAGTTTTATCGGCGGCATAAAGTATTAACGAATTTGAAGGAGCAATTGCTAACGACCTAAGTTTATCTGACGAACTCAACTCTTGAGAAGCACTTGTCCAACTATTTCCTCTATCAGTAGTTTTCCAAACTTTATCGTACCCAGCAAAAAGTGTTGCACTATTATTTGGGTCGGTTCTACCCTTATTGTTGTGGAATTAGTAAATTTGCATTAAAAAAGGTGTGCCGTGTTTTCAGAGGATTTTTTTAATTTATTATTAAATTTTGGTAGTGATTGGA
>CAMZLT010000051.1 GCA_947311745.1 uncultured Flavobacteriaceae bacterium
AATGTGACTAAATTCTTTAAAACCTGAGCGTAAAAAAATTAAGGATAACAATTCAAACTGCTTACCAACTGATTTTGCTACAGATTCGTGTAAAACAAAAATCAAACTTAGTAATTCTAATATTAACAATAAGGTAAAAGAAATTTCTATTGCAAAAAGAGGATTGGCGAAAAGTTCGTCTAGCTTACCTAATGAAATTAGATTATGCCTATCCAAATAACTTAAAAGACTAGAAAAAATAAAGATATATACCAAAGTATAACTAACAATCTTATTAGTCAATTGGTTTTCCCAAGCTTTTTTTATTAAGTCAAAAATACTTTCCGATTTATTTAAAATTTTAGATTTTACAGCCATTTTTAATAGTTTAATACAGTAAAAGTAAAATCTTTACACGAAAAGTTAGATACAAATGTTACAAACCTCTTTCTTTTTGAATGATTTCATATGCTTTTTGAATTTTTCTAAATTTTTCCTCAGCAGCTTTAACATACATTTCACCAAGATGACTAACTTTATCTGGATGGTGCTTTTTTACTAACTTACGATATGCGATTTTAATTTCGTTATCTGTTACTGATTTGGAAACTTCCAGTATTTTGTAGGCATTAAAGGTGTCGTCAACAAACATAGCCTTTATCGAAATAAAATCTGCTTGACTAATATATAAATAACCAGCAATTTTTCGTATTTCATTAATTTCTAAATCGTGTATTTCATCGTCTGCTTTTGCAATTCCAAATAAAAACTGCACCAATTGTAATCTTGCCGAATGGCTCATATGTTCGCGAATTTGTGCACAAACTGAAGTCGTTGGCACTTTTTTCTTGATAATACTATTAAACATTTTAAATGCTTGCTCGGCACGTTTACTACCATACATTTTAATGAAATATTTACGGACATAATCTAATTCACTTTTTTGAATTTTACCATCTGCTTTAATTACAACTGCAGCAAGGATTAAAAAACTAAGTTCAAAATCACCTGGCTTAGTAGTGTTTTTTTTAACTTTTCGTTTTGGATTATAGGCAATTTTTTTTTGCTTTTCATCTAAAGTGGTATCTACTGCACTTCCTATTAGTAATCCAAATATCGCTCCTATCGGACCACCAAAAGCCCATCCTAAACCTGCTCCTAACCATTTTATAATATCTGCCATTTTAAATATATTTTTCTTATTGGTAAATTTAAAGTAAGATTTGTTACGCTAATTTAACTAAAATTAAAATTAAAAGATAGATTTTATACTTATATTTGCATAAAATTAATAAAAAACATACATTATGTATCCAATAGGAATAGTTAAACCAATGAAAGCTGAATTAGAAAATGCAGGTTTCACATCGCTTACTACATCAAAGGAAGTTGAAAATTTTATAGCAAAAGAAGGTACAACTTTAGTTGTGGTAAATTCGGTTTGTGGTTGTGCAGCAGGTACTGCTAGGCCAGGAGTTATTGCATCGTTACAATTTGATAAAACACCAAATAATTTAGTAACGGTTTTTGCAGGTGTGGATAAAGACGCTACGGATAAAGCTCGTGAGTTTATGATTCCGTTTCCTCCTTCATCGCCAAGTGTCGCTTTATTTAAAGATGGCAATTTGGTACACATATTAGAGAGACATCATATTGAAGGTAGAAGTGCCGAAGCAATTGCTACAAATTTAGTTTCTGCTTACGAGGAATATTGTTAACAAATTAAAATAATATTAAAACGGTTTCACTTTAGTGAAGCCGTATTTTTTATAGAATAATGCATCAAGACATATTACATAAAACTATTCTATTTGTTAAAAAAGAATTACAAAATGCAGAATCTGGACACGATTGGTTTCATATTGAACGTGTTTATAATAATGCTAATCTAATTGCTAAAGCAGAAGACGTAGATGTATTGATTGTACAATTAGCAGCTCTTTTACATGATATTGCAGATTCAAAATTTAACAATGGTGATGAAACAATTGGGCCAAAAAAGGCGAAAACTTTTTTAAATTCCATAAATTTAGAAGCAGATAAAATTCATCATATTGTACAAATAATTGCTAATATGTCGTTTAGTAAATCTTTAGAAAACAAAAAACTTTTTACCTCTTTAGAATTACAGGTAGTTCAAGATGCGGATAGATTAGATGCTATCGGTGCAATTGGTATTGCCCGTGCATTTAATTACGGTGGTTATAAAAATAGATTAATGTACGATCCTAAAATTGCACCTAAATTAAAGCAAACTAAAGAGGCATACAAAAAATCTAAAGCACCTACAATCAATCATTTTTATGAAAAGTTACTATTATTAAAAGATAAAATGAATACCAAAACGGGTAAAAAATTAGCTACTGAAAGACATAATTTTATGAAATTGTTTTTAAATCAATTTTATAACGAGTGGAATGGAAAAGCATAAAAAAAGTATTATAAACGGATTTGCTTTTTTTAAATTTTTTCGTAATATAAATTGCTTAGTGTTGTATATTTAAAAATGTATAAGGGTCGTACGATATTCTTTTTTTCTAAGCTATTATTTTTTGATTTAGTTGTAATTGATTTATTCTGTTAATTATTTCTTATCATTATCACATATAAAATAGTTCAAATAAATCATTTTGTTTTACCCTTATATTTCATATTAAAAAAGAAACTACAATTATTTTGATTTTAATATTTATCTAAAGAAAAACATTCTGATAAGGTAGTTTTTTATACAATAAATTTATTTAAGAAGCGTATGCTTTTTTGGCTTTGGTATCTCTAATAACTAAATCCATAAAGTGAAAAATACGCTCTTTTTCAACATCTGGTAAATTTTCTACATTTTCTAAACGTTCTAACATCTTTTTATCAAAAGAAGCGTTTAAACCTACGCCAACTAAAAAATCAAGAGAAACTTCAAAAGCATCAGCAATTTTTTTAGCCATTTCAATAGAAGGCATTACATTATCTTTTTCATATTTAGAAATAATCTCACGAGAACAGCCTACTTTTTTAGCAAGTTCAGTTTGCGACCAATTATTTTTTTTTACGTAGTAGAGTTATGTTATTAGCAATGTTAATCATAGTTATTATAGCGAATTATAT
>CAMZLT010000052.1 GCA_947311745.1 uncultured Flavobacteriaceae bacterium
CAAGACGCTTTGTTATTTGTGCAAAAATGTACCAAAAAATACGATTTTATTTTTGTAGATATTTTTGTTGATGATACCGTTCCGAATTCTTTTTACGAAATTGTATTTTGGGAGAAGGTAATTTCACTTTTATCAAAAAATGGAAAAATTTTATTTAATGCAGGTGTGAAATTACAAGATGAAAATCATTTACAAAAAATTAAAACTAATTTTGAGGATATAATAGGAGTGAAAATATACACAAAAGTAGATAAAACGAATACCTTATTGGTTTTTACTGCTAAAAAATGAAAAATCTAACAATTCATTTTATACCTTTGTAGCTTAATGTACAGATTATGCAAAAAAAAGTAATATTAATTATTTTAGATGGTTGGGGAATCACACAGAACCCGAAAGTTTCGGCAATTGCACAAGCAAAAACACCTTTTGTGGATTCGCTTTTGAAAAAATATCCAAATGCAAATTTACGAACGGATGGATTGCATGTTGGCTTACCTGATGGTCAAATGGGAAATTCAGAAGTTGGACACATGAATTTAGGTGCAGGACGAATCGTGTATCAAAATTTAGTTAAAATTAATAAAGCAGTTCAAGAACAAAGTTTAGATACTGAAAAAGTTTTACAAGATGCTTTTGATTACGCTAAAAAAAATAATAAAAATGTCCATTTTGTTGGTTTGGTTTCTGACGGAGGAATACACTCGCATATCAATCATTTAAAAGGACTTTTACGTACTTCCGCAAAATCGAATTTAAAAAATGTGTTTGTACATGCTTTTACAGATGGAAGAGATTGCGATCCAAAATCAGGAAGTAATTTTATTAAAGAATTAGAAAATTACACCAAAGAAACAACAGGAAAAATTGCTAGTGTGATAGGTAGATATTATGCAATGGATAGAGATAAACGATGGGAGCGTGTTAAATTGGCTTACGATTTATTAGTGCATGGAAAAGGAGAAAAATCACATGATTTATCGCAATCTATTGCAGACAGTTACCAAAAAGGAATTACCGATGAATTTATAAAACCAATTGTAAAAGTTGCTAAAAACGGAAAGCCAATAACTACAATTCAGCCAAATGATGTGGTTGTTTATTTTAATTTCCGAACCGATAGAGGTAGAGAATTAACGCAAGTTTTAACGCAAGAAAATTTCGCAAATTTTGATATGAAAAAAATGCCTTTGTATTTTGTTACAATGGTAGAATACAGTGCTAATTTTGAAGGAATTAAAGTTATTTATCCTGTTGAGGATTTAAAAAATACGCTAGGTGAAGTGTTAGAAAAAAATAACAAAAAACAAATCCGAATTGCAGAAACCGAAAAATATCCACACGTTACTTTTTTCTTTTCAGGAGGTCGTGAAAAAGAGTTTATTGGCGAAAAACGTATTTTAAAACCATCACCAAAAGTAGCAACTTATGATTTACAGCCAGAAATGAGTGCAAGAGATATTAAAGAAGCAATACTTCCTGAATTGCAAAAAAAAGAAGCCGATTTTATTTGTCTTAATTTTGCAAATACCGATATGGTAGGACATACTGGTGTTTTTACAGCGGCAATTAAAGCGGCCGAAACCGTAGATTCTTGTTTAAAAGAAGTGGTTACAACCGCTTTAAATAACGATTATACCAGTATAATTATTGCCGATCATGGTAATAGTGAAACCATGCTAAATTCTGATGGAACACCAAATACAGCTCATACAACGAACCCTGTTCCGTTAATTATAGTGGATAAAGATATACAACAAGTTTCGGAAGGTGTTTTAGCAAATATTGCACCTACAATTTTAAAATTAATAGGTGTTGAAAAACCACAAGAAATGAATATGAATGCTTTAATTTAAAAAAAAATGAGGATTCCTAAAAACACAAAAATAATTGCCGTAGATTTTGACGGAACTATTGTAGAAGATGCATATCCTAAAATTGGCAAACCGATGTTTTATGCTTTTGAAACTTTAACAAAGTTGCAAGAAAATGGACATCGTCTGATTTTATGGACATACCGTAACGGTAAAAAATTAGATGAGGCTGTTGCTTTTTGTAAAGAAAAAGGTGTTGAATTTTATGCAGTGAATAAAAGCTATCCAGAAGAAGTTTTAGATAAATCTGTAAGTAGAAAAATACATGCCGATATCTTTATAGACGACAGAAATTTTGGCGATTTACCAGATTGGATAAAGATTTATAACGAAATACTAAAAGGCGAACCCAAACCAAAACCTAAGAAAAAGGGATGGTTTGGATTTTGATTGCTATTTCTCAGTTTTAATAAAAGTAACCAAAACAGTATCACTTTTATCTAAAAAAACAAGCTTGTTTTCAGATATTTTATAACTCGTAGTGTTTGAAAGAGCAGTTAAAAATTCTTTTTCTACAGGCATATTTAGGCAATACATTTTGGTAGATATAATTCCATTAAATGTAATTGTGTTTTCTTTTTTTATAAAACTTCCGTTGTATCGGTTACAACCAGCAAAACCACTAATTTTATTTTCTTTTGTGTTAAAAATAATTGTAGGCTTAGTGGATAATTCTTTTTTATTTTCTATTTTTTCTACGATGTAATTTGTTGCAAACATTTTTTGATTTTTTGATTTTTGATTTTTAGAAGCATTACAAGAAATAAGGCTTATAACGATAGATAGAATAATTGTTTTTACGATAATTTTTTTCATGATTTGATATTTTATGTTTTTAAGAATTATAAGATTCAATATGTGTGCCAAAATTATAAATTTTGTTTAATTTTAGCCCAAAGTTTTATAAGGATATAACTACAAATTACGGTGATTATACTCAATATTATAGTATATGTAATTTTGCCATAAATTAAATTTCCTATTGCGAATAAAATGCTATAAACTAAAAGCGTTCCAATAAGCATACCTATAATTCCGTAAGTTAAACTAGAGTTAATATTTGGATTTACAATATTGGTATTAGTTGCTTCTGCTTTTTTAATTACAGGATTCCAACCAATTTTACTAGGCTGTATTTTGTAGTAAAAATTAGCAAGAGTTTCTTGTTTTTCTGGTTTTGTCAGATAGGTTACGACAACCCAAATAATAGTAGTTACCAGCACGATTATAGGAAATTTAGACCAAGCAGGTAAAAGGTGTTCTGCTCCGAAAATGTCTTTGCCAAAAATATTAAAAATTATAGAAATAACACCAGATGAAACCATAGCAGCTATTTCGCTCCACGAATTAATTCGCCACCAAAACCATCGTAAAATAAATAATAATCCAGTTCCTGCACCAAAAGCAATTATAGTGTCAAAAACTTCTTTTGCACTGCCAAATGACAAAGCCAAAAGCGAACTTAAAACCATTAAAATAACAGTAGAAACTCTAGCAACAAAAACTTGTTCTTTTTCCGAGGCTTCGGGTTTAACAAATCGCTTGTAAAAATCGTTCACCATATATGAAGATCCCCAATTTAAATGTGTAGAAATAGTACTCATAAAAGCAGCAATTAATGAAGCAAGTACCAAACCGATTAATCCTGCAGGTAGAAAAGTAAGCATTGCAGGATACGCTAAATCGTGTCCGATTTTATCTATAGGAATATCTGGAAATGCTGTTTGTAAACTAGCTAAATTAGGAAAAACAACTATAG
>CAMZLT010000053.1 GCA_947311745.1 uncultured Flavobacteriaceae bacterium
CTTGCCAATTTTACAGGTAGTGATTGGTGTGGTTGGTGTAAAGTATTACACAAAGAAGTATTTAGCACTCCTGAATTTGCAAAATGGGCAAAAAAGAATGTGATCCTATTAGTTGTAGATTTTCCAAGAAAAACAAAATTACCTACTGCATTGCAAAAACAAAATAACGCTTTGCAACGTGCTTTTGGTGTTAGAGGATACCCAACGGTTTGGCTTTTTAAACCCGGTGAAGGCGAAAACCCTAAAAAAGACATACAACCTCTAGGTAAAACGGGTTATGTGCGTGGTGGTGCTAAAAAATGGATTGCAAGTATCGCACAATACTTACCAAAAAAATAGTTGACCCTAAAAAAAACGGTTCTACTACAAAGCTAATTTCATAAATTTTTGCGATTAAAATTTATTTAGCTTATAATTGGGCTGTAATTGATTCACGTATTTTATTTATTTTTTACTTGTTTACGTATTCAAAAGTAGGTTTCACGCATTATAATTAAAAATAGGAATGCTTTTTGTTATCTTTGGAACGAATTAACAAACAAACCGTTCGTTTTAAAAGAAAAACCAATGAAAAAAGCACTTGTAGTTGCCGTAATAACTTTATTCTCAAGTTTAACAAATGCCCAGAATAAATATTCTGAATTGTGGCATAAAGTAAACCAGTTTGATCAAAAAGGATTGCCAAAATCTGCTTTAAAAGAAGTAGAAAGTATTTATAATCTTGCCAAAGCAGAAAAAAACGCACCGCAAATTATAAAGAGTATTCTTTTTAAATCTAAATATACTTTAATACTTGAAGAAGATGCGCAACTAAAAGTAATTGAATCTATAAAAAACGAAATAATACAAGCTAAAACTCCCGAAAAAAATATATTGGAAAGTGTTTTAGCAACTGTTTATTGGCAATATTTTAAGCAAAACCGTTGGAAATTTTACAACCGAACAAACACCAAAACAAAACAAGATAGCATTGATTTTAGAACTTGGGATTTACAAACTCTTTTTTCTGAAATTAGTAAATACCATAAAAACGCTTTACAAAATGGACTTGTTTTGCAACAAAAAAAATTAAAATCTTTTGATGTAATTCTTTACACACAAGATAACTCTAAAAAATATCGTCCAACGGTTTATGATTTTATAGCACACAATGCCTTAGAGTTTTATAAAACAGGTGAAAGTAATTTACCGCAACCAAAAAATAAATTTGAAATATTGGACTCCAATTTTTTAGGAGATACTGATATTTTCCTTTCTGCAAATTTTGAGGCAGACGATATAGATTCGCAAAAATTACAAGCCTTAAAAGTGTTTAAAAATTTAACTTTATTTCATAAAAACGATAAGGACAAAACAGCTTTAGTATATTTAACTTTAGAGCGATTGGACTTTGTTAAAGAAAACGCACGATTTGACAATGTAGATGAAGTACTTTTCAAAACGCTTAAAAAAATGCAAGAAAGATACCGAAAATTACCAATTTCAACCGAAATTGATTTTCGTATTGCTAGTTATTATTTCGATTTGGCAAACCAATATTCTACTGAAAATCCAATAAACCAATTTAAATATAGAGATGCTTTGGAAACTTGTGAAATAGCAAAAACTACTTTTCCTAATACAACGGGTACATTGCAATGTCAAAATTTAAAAAACACTATTTTAAAAGAATCGTATAATCTTATTGCCGAAAGAAATATTGAAACAAACAAAGCATCTTTTTTTAAAGTTAGCTATAAAAATGTACCTAAATTATATTTTAGAGTATATAAAACTTCCGAAAAACAAGAAAAAAATATACATCAAATTTATAATAACACAGCGATTCTTAACAAAATAAAAAAGCAAAAATTCACTACAGGTTTTGAAAAAATATTGAAGTCCGAAAGTGATTTTCAGCAACATAGTACCGAAATAATATTACCAAAATTAAAACAAGGGTATTATGTAATTTTAGCTAGTACGGATAAAGAATTTAATAGCACAAACTCATTTGCATATACTTTTGTGCAAGTAAGCAATATTGCTTTAAGCGAAACACGTATAAAAGGGAAATATATGTATCAAGTTGTAGATCGCGAAACAGGAAAACCGCTAGAAAACGCAAAAGTTCGTATTCATAATTTAGAGGATTATAGTAGATACAACAAAAAAATTAACAAAACTCTTTTTACCGATGCCAATGGTTTTATTTATTTTTCTCCTAAAAACTACCATCGTCAAGTGGTAATTGAAGTTAGTCATAAAAATAAAAAAGCACGGTTTAAGTATTTTTCATACAACCAATATCGCTCGTACAAAGGTCGTCCTTATTTAAATAATAACGACGTATTTTTATTTACTGACAGAAGTATTTATCGTCCATCACAAACCGTTTATTTTAAAGGGATTGCAGTTAAAAAAACAGAAAATCATTCCGAAATTATAGCAAATGAAAAAATTAGTATTACCTTAAAAGACGCTAATTATCAAAATGTTAAAACGTTGGAGTTTAAAACAAACGAATATGGTTCGTTTAGTGGTGAATTTATTTTACCAAATACTGGTTTAACAGGAAATTACAGCCTTCAAATAACAGGAAATAATATTTATGTACAACATGTTATTTCGGTAGAGGAATACAAACGACCAAAATTTTATGCCGAATTTAGTCCAATTAAAGAAAGCCTTAAATTAAACGATAGTATTACTGTAAAAGGTGTTGCAACAGCTTATGCAGGAAGCAAAATAACCGATGCTAAGGTAGTATATCGTGTAAAAAGAAATGTGCAATATCCTAAATGGTATTATTGGTACAGACCAAACAGTTACAGTTCGGAAGTACAAGAAATAGCACACGGCAAAACCACAACCAATGCAAAAGGTGAATTTGAAATTCCGTTTTTTGCACAACCTGATTTAAGTGTTTCTAAAAAGGATAATCCTGTTTTTACCTACGAAATTTCAGCAGATATAACGGATATTAATGGTGAAACCAGAAGCACAACAACTAAAGTAAAAATTGGTTACCACACACTTACCATTGCCATGGAAATTGCCGATAAATTAAACAAAAATAACAAAGAAAATAAAATTATTCTTAGCACAAATAATCTAAATGGCGAATTTGTAGCAACTAAAGGAACACTAAAAATTTACAAAGCAAAAGCTAGTGATTTTGTAAAACGAGAACGTCCTTGGTCTGCTCCTGATTACCAAATTATTGATACAGCAACATGGAATACTCTTTTTCCGCATGATTATTACAAAAATCAAAATACCGTAGCTCAAAAAGGAGCATTACTTTTTCAAACTAATTTTGATACTGAAAAAAGCAAAGAAATTACGCTTAAAAAAATGAAAAAATGGCAATCTGGTTTGTATATCGCTATTGCGGAAGGTAAAGATAAATTCCAACAAAAAATTATCGATAAAAGTACCTTTACTGTATATTCTAATAAGGATAAAAAAGTTTCAGACAACAAATTATTTACTATAAAAACCGATAAAAACAGCTACAAAC
>CAMZLT010000054.1 GCA_947311745.1 uncultured Flavobacteriaceae bacterium
AGTAAACAATATTAAAAAAACACAAACGTTTAAAAAGAGTAAGATTAATTTTTTACACTTTTTCTTTTTCATAGTAATTTTCCCGTTTTGATTTTTGTTAAAACGGGTTTACTATTTTAAGAACTTTTATAAAATAGACTCTTTTGAAAAAAATAATTGTTTCCGTAACCAATGATTTAAACACCGATCAACGTGTGCATAAAGTCTGTTTATCGTTAGTAAATAATGGATTTGAAGTGCTTTTAATTGGCAGAAAACTGTCAACTAGCTTACCTTTAAATAGAAGGTATGCCACACATAGAATGTCTTTACTTTTTAAAAGCAGTGTGCTTTTTTATTTGGAATATAATTTTCGTCTGTTTTTTTATTTACTCTTTCATAAAAAAGATATTTTATTAGCAAATGACTTAGACACCTTACTTGCCAATTTTTTAGTAAGTCGCATACAAAATAAAAAATTGGTTTACGATAGCCATGAATTATTTACTGAAGTTCCAGAATTAATTCACAGACCTTCAAAACAAAAAATATGGTTGCAATTAGAACGATATATCCTTCCTAAATTAAAAAATACCTATACCGTTTGCCAATCTATAGCAGATTATTACAATCAAAAATACGCAACTAATTTTAAGGTAATCCGAAACATTCCTATTAAAAAAAGCAGACTAAAAATTCAAAAAAACACCAAGCAAAAAACTATAATTTACCAAGGAGCAATAAATATTGGTAGAGGTTTAGAATTAATGATTGAAGTGATGAAATACTTAGAAAATATTAAATTTATTATCGTAGGAACAGGTGATATTTACACACAATTACAAAAGAAAGTTGTCACTGAAAATGTAACAGACAAAATTACTTTTTTAGGAAAAATCACTCCAATAGAACTACAAAAAATCACTCCAAAAGCCAATTTAGGTATTAGTTTAGAAGAAGATTTAGGCTTAAATTATCGCTATGCATTACCAAATAAATTATTTGATTATGTACACGCAAATATACCAGTACTTGTTTCGGATTTACCAGAAATGAAGCAACTTGTTTTAGCATATAAAATAGGCGAAATTGCCATAAGTAGAGAACCAAAAAAACTAGCCAAACAAATAAAAAAAATCTTACATTCAGAAAAAGAAAAATACCAAAAATCTCTAGAAAAAGCACAAGAAAAACTACATTGGCAACATGAAGAAAAAATCCTACTTTCCGTTTTTAACAACTTAAAGTAAAAACAACGTATTTTGTTAATAACTTAGGTAAATAATCTTGTTTTTTAAAGCCTAAAACTTTGCAATTTCTTATATTTGTTTCTTGTAATAATTTTAAGCGTAAAATCAAGATATGAGCGACGAAAAGAAAAAACACGATTATTCTGCCGATAGTATTCAAGCATTAGAGGGAATGGAGCACGTACGTATGCGTCCTTCGATGTATATTGGTGATGTCGGTGTTAGAGGTTTACACCATTTAGTTTACGAAGTTGTAGATAATTCTATTGACGAAGCAATGGCTGGTCATTGTAACGAAATATCGGTAATTATTAACGAAAATAATTCAATTACTGTTAGAGATAATGGTCGTGGTATTCCTGTTGGAATGCACAAAAAAGAAGGCGTTTCGGCACTAGAAGTCGTAATGACTAAGATTGGAGCTGGTGGTAAATTCGATAAAGATTCGTATAAAGTTTCTGGTGGTTTACACGGAGTTGGAGTTTCGGTAGTTAATGCCTTATCACAACATTTACGTGCAACAGTTTATCGCGATGGTAAAATTTACGAGCAAGAATACGAAAGAGGAAAAACACTATACCCAGTAAAAGTTATTGGTGAAACCGATCAAAGAGGAACAGAAGTTACCTTTTTAGCTGATGACCAAATTTTTCAAACCGAAATAGAATTTAATTACGAAACTTTAGCAACAAGAATGCGTGAACTTTCGTTTTTAAATCAAAAAATAAAAATTTCTATTGAAGATAAAAGACGTAAAGACGATGAAGGAAATTTTATACGAGAGGATTTCTTTAGCGAAGATGGTTTAAGTGAATTTGTAAAATATTTAGATGCAACTAGAGAGCAATTAACACAAGATGTTATTGCAATGGAAGGTGAAAAAAACGGTATTCCTGTTGAAGTTGCAATGGTTTACAACACGTCGTATTCTGAAAATTTACACTCGTATGTAAATAATATTAACACACACGAAGGAGGTACGCATCTTTCTGGTTTTAGACGTGGTTTAACACACACACTAAAAAAATATGCAGAAAATTCAGGATTACTTAAAAATTTAAAATTTGCCATTTCTGGAGATGATTTTAGAGAGGGTTTAACTGCAATTATATCTGTAAAAGTAGCCGAACCACAATTTGAAGGACAAACCAAAACCAAATTAGGAAACCGAGAAGTTTCTGCCGCAGTAAGCCAAGCAGTTTCCGAAATGCTAACCAATTATTTAGAAGAAAATCCTAGTGATGCAAAAATAATTGTACAAAAAGTAATTCTAGCAGCACAAGCAAGGCACGCAGCAACCGAAGCTCGTGAAATGGTGCAGCGTAAAACCGTTATGTCTGGTGGTGGTTTACCTGGAAAACTATCCGATTGTGCTTGGACAGATCCTGATAAATGCGAATTATTTCTTGTCGAGGGAGATTCGGCAGGAGGAACAGCAAAACAAGGTAGAGATCGTAATTTTCAAGCAATTTTACCACTACGTGGAAAAATTTTAAACGTAGAAAAAGCAATGCAACACAAAGCTTTTGAAAACGAAGAAATTAAAAATATGTACACTGCTCTTGGTGTTTCTATCGGAACAGAAGAAGACCAACGTGCACTAAATGTCTCCAAATTACGTTATCATAAAATAGTTATTATGTGTGATGCCGATGTAGATGGTAGTCATATCGAAACTTTAATATTAACGTTCTTTTTTAGATACATGCGTGAATTGGTAGAAAACGGAAACATATACGTAGCTGCTCCTCCTTTATATTTAATTAAAAAAGGAAAGAAAAAACGATACGCTTGGAACGATGACGATCGCGATGCAATTGTAAAAGAGTTTGGTGGCGGAACTATACAACGATACAAAGGTCTTGGAGAGATGAATGCAGAACAATTATGGGATACAACCATGAATCCACAACAACGAACCGTGTACCGAATAACTATTGATAATGCAGCAGAAGCAGATAGAGTATTCTCTATGCTAATGGGTGATGAAGTACCACCAAGACGTAAATTTATTGAAGATAATGCAACGTATGCAAATATTGATATATAATAATTTTAGGTCTGTTTTATAAAAACAGACCTTTTTTAATCCTACAAAACGAAACAACTTAAAATTTTAACAAAAAAGTAACTTTAAAACAAAATTTTATGAAAAAAATTGGAATTAGTATGATGCTATTAGTATTTGCAACAATAGGCAGTATTAAAGCACAGAGTTTTGATTATATCCTAACTGCAGGAAAACAAGACGCTTCAAATTATTTAGGAAATTATTTAGAACCAG
Source organism: uncultured Flavobacteriaceae bacterium (assembly GCA_947311745.1). Taxonomy (GTDB): domain Bacteria; phylum Bacteroidota; class Bacteroidia; order Flavobacteriales; family Flavobacteriaceae; genus S010-17. The sequence continues at coordinate 3,514 of CAMZLT010000054.1, forward strand.
TTATGGTTGGTTTGGTGCAAAATCTAAACTCTGGTTGGTACCATACTGGAAAAACACACAAAAAATATGGGTTTGATTTTACCATAAACGCAAGTGCCTCTTTTGTGCCAAGTGATGCTCAAAATTTTATGTTTAACAATACCGATTATACCGTATTAGAATTAGCAAGTGGTAGTAGTTCAGAAAGTTTACCAACTGTTATGGGAACAACAACTACCGAACAAATTGATGTAAAAGTACCATTAGATGCATTAGGAAATGTAATTCCTGTTGGTAGTAGTAGCATTCCTACAAGTTATAAAGTTGCAAGATTTGATGCTTTAGATGGTATTGTTGATGAATTACCAATAGCAGCAGTGCCTTCACCAATGGTACAAATAGGCTTTGGTTTGCCAAGTAAAACAGATATAAAATTACGTTTTATTCCAAGTGTTGGAAATGACGAAGTAAAATTTAATTTAATCGGTTTTGGTTTACAACACAACATTCTACAATATCTAAAATTAGATAAAACCATTTTTGATGTATCTGTTTTAGGAGCCTTTACTACCTCAACAACTAGATATGCAGCAAAAAACAGTACAATTCCTGGTGCAAACCAAGAAACTACTTTTAAAATTAATGCATACACAGTGCAAGTTTTAGGTAATGTAAATTTAAAAATAGTTAATTTTTATGCTGGCTTAGGATATGCAGGAGGGACATCAACAGTTAAAGTCGCAGGAAGCTACACTTTTGATTATGATATTCAAGATACATTTGGAAATGTTATAAATACAGTTTCTGAAGAAATTGTAGACCCAATAAACATAAAATATAAAATGAGCAAACAACTAAAAGCAACTTTAGGAATGCGTTTAAACTTGGCTTTTTTCAAAATATTTGCCGATTATACCGTGCAAGATTACGGAACACTTAACGCAGGAATTGCTTTTAGTTTTAAAGAAAAATAAACGTTTAATAAATAAAAATAAATAAAAAATGAAAGTAACTGTAGTAGGTGCAGGAAATGTTGGTGCAACTTGTGCAGACGTATTAGCACAAAAAGGAGTCGTTAACGAAATTGTATTATTAGATATTAAAGAAAATTATGCTGAAGGAAAAGCCTTAGATATGTGGGAAGCTTCGCCAGTAAATTACTTTGATACTCGCGTAATTGGTTCAACAAACGATTACTCTAAAACCGCAGGATCAGATGTGGTAGTAATCACTTCTGGTATTCCTAGAAAACCAGGAATGTCTAGAGATGATTTAATCGCAACAAATGCAAAAATCGTTAAAATGGTAACCGAACAAGTTATCGAACATTCTCCAGAAGCAGTAATTGTAATTGTATCTAATCCTTTAGATGTAATGACGTATGCAGCCTTTTTAACTGCAAAAAAATCAAGAAATAAAGTGTTTGGTATGGCTGGTGTTTTAGATACAGCAAGATATCGTTCGTTCTTAGCTTTAGAGTTAGATTGCTCACCTAAAGACATTCAAGCAGTATTAATGGGAGGACACGGTGATACAATGGTACCATTACCTAGATATACAACTGTTGGAGGAATTCCTGTAACAGAATTAGTTAGCGAAGAAAGAATCAACGAAATTGTAGAAAGAACCAAAAAAGGAGGAGGTGAAATCGTAAACCTTTTAGGAACTTCCGCTTGGTATGCTCCTGGTGCTTCAGCTGCTCAAATGGTAGAAGCAATTGTAAAAGACCAAAAACGTATTTTCCCAGTTTGTACTATGCTTGACGGCGAATATGGTATGCAAAATATCGCTTTAGGTGTTCCTGTAAAATTAGGTAAAAACGGAATTGAACAAGTATTAGAATTAAAACTTAACAAAGACGAAATGGCGTTACTTGAAGATTCAGCTGTTGCTGTTAGAGGCGTTATGAAAACTTTAGAGGATATGAACTTATTTTAAAAATGCATATCACATAAATGTATTTTTAATAAAAAAGAGTTTTACGATGAAGTAAAACTCTTTTTTTATACCTTTATCCTATGAAAAAAATACTACTATTTATTATAATCTTTATTCTAGGTTTTCTTTTTGCAGTAATGTATTACAACAAATCGGAACAAAAAACCGAAAAAGAGCAAATACAAGTAATGCTTCACGAAATAAAAAACGTTAGTAAACTTGTCGTTGCAGAAACAAACGTATCGGAAATTTATAATTACGAATCCGCAGATAAATACTTTTTTGAAACCTTAAGTTTCGACAAAAAAGTAATTGTACTAGTAAATGCAAAAGTGCAAGTTTCGTATGACTTATCTAAAATGAAAATAGATTTAGATTCGATAAATAAAAAAATAATCTTAAAACAAATACCTAAATCTGAAGTACTTGTTTCTCCAGATTTAAAATATTACGATTTTCAACAAAGTACGTTTAACTCGTTTACAAAAGACGAATTGAATAAAATTAACCAACGGAGTATCGATAAAATTAAAGAAACCATACAAATATCAGAATTACAAAATCAAGCAAAAAAACAATTAATAACAGAATTACAAAAAATATACAACCTTACTAATATTTTAAATTGGGAATTAGTAGATGCATCGGAAAATAAAATATGGCTAAAAAACTTTAAAAATTAAAGTATGCATATAGAGCAATTTAGAGAATACTGTCTTACAAAAAAAGGCGTAACCGAAAGTTTTCCTTTTGATGAAAACGTATTGGTTTTTAAAGTGTTACATAAAATGTTTGCTTTAACATCGGTTAGTGCTGTAGAATTTAAAATATCGCTAAAATGCAATCCTGAAAGAGCCTTAGAATTACGCGAATCCTACGAAAATATTACTCCAGCATTTCACATGAATAAAAAACATTGGAATACTATAATTCCAGATAGTAGAATTGCACAGAGTTTAGTGCGAGAATTAATAGATCATTCCTACGAATTAGTTGTTGCTAAAATGACAAAAAAAGATAAAGAAATTTTGAATAATATATAGTTTTAACCAAAATACATTTTTTTAGTTTGTATATTTTTTAATATATTTTCGATACAATTGTTTTTGGTGTGTATCTAAATCAATATCTCTACCTTGAATAAATGCTTTTTCAATATTGTTGGTACGCATATCTAAGGCATCACCTGTTGAAAGGATAAGTGTTGCATCTTTGCCTGTTTCTAAAGTTCCGATTTGGTTGTCCATACCTAATATTTTAGCTGGATTTGCAGTAATCATTGCAATCGCTTTTTCGTAATCTACGCCATAAGCAACCGTTGTACCTGCATAAAAAGGTAAATTACGGCTATTCATTCGTTCCATATCTCCTTGTGTATCTAAGGCTACTAAAATTCCCGCATCGTCTAGTATTTTTGCTAATTTATACGGAAGTTTTATATCCTCATCTTCAGTATTTGGTAACGAATGTATTCTTTGTAAAACTACGGATATGTTATTTTCTTTTAGCAGTTTTGTGATTTTGTATGCTTCGTGCGCACCTACTAAAACTACTTTTTTAATTTTAAAATGTTTTTTAAAGCTAATGGCTTCAACAATTTCTTTTTCGCCATTTACATGAATGTACAATGCTTTTGAACCATCAAAAATACCTTTTAAAGCTTGGTGTTTTAAATTTATTTCTAAAGTGTTTTCGGTGTTATTTTCATTAAAAAAAGTATATATCTGTTTTTTTTGTTTTTCGTAATTTTTATTTTCTTTAATACTTGTTCCGTTTGCCCACCATCCAGCAGTATAAAAAGTTTTTGGCCAATCTAAATGAATGCCATCATCCGATTTTAAAGTTGCATCTTCGTAATTCCAAGCATCAAATTGTACTACACTAGAAGTACCTGAAATCCAACTTCCTCGTGGTGTAATCTGACCGATAAGTACGCCATTTGCTTTTACGGTTTCGGTAACTCTAGATTCTGGATTATAAGCAACAATACTTCTAATATTTGGATTAAAAGTCCCTATTTCATTAGCATCTTTGGTTGCTTTTACTGCGTCAATTTCGATTAAACCTAAAGTAGAATTCATGGTAATAAAACCAGGATAAACATGTTTTCCTTTAGCTTGAATTATTTTTCCATTTAATTTGTTTTTTATTAAAGTAGCATCTGCAACCAAAGTAAGTTTTCCGTTTTCAAAAGAAATAATACTGTTTTTAATTACTTTTCCGTTTCCGATATGTGCTGTAGCTCCTACAATATTAATGGTTTCTGTTTGTTTTGGTGCTGGTGTTTGTTGTCCGAAAACAGATACAGATAAAAAAAGTATGGATATATATAAGATTATTTTCATTTTAGTATAATTTAAAGTACTTGTTGCGATATATTTTAGTTTTCCATGGAATCGCAAGTGTATAATTTATTTTTTTTAATTTTCGGAGCTTGTGTTTTTACACCTTTATTCTTTTCAATTAACATCTTATTAATTAAATCATTTCGCTCTTTTTTAATGGCTTGTTGTTGTGTAGCATTTCGGTTTTTATCAAAGTATATTTTTCCTTCGATAATTGTTTTTTCCGCTTTAGCGTAAATAGATAAAGGATTAGCACTCCAAAGTACTACATCTGCATCTTTACCAACTTTAATACTACCAACACGATTATCTACATGTAATAATTTTGCAGGGTTTAAGGTTACCATTTTCCATGCTTCCTCTTGGGAAATCCCACCATATTTTACTGTTTTTGCAGCCTCTTGATTTAGTCGTCTAGACATTTCGGCATCATCGGAATTTATGGCAACCGTAATTCCTTGGTTGTGCAAAATCGCAGCATTATATGGTATCGCATCGTTTACTTCGTATTTGTAAGCCCACCAATCGGAAAATGTAGAAGCTCCTACGCCGTGTTTTTTCATTTTATCGGCAACTTTATAGCCTTCTAAAATATGTGTAAAAGTATTAACTTTAAAGTTAAATTTTTCGGCAACACGCATTAACATAGTAATTTCAGATTGAATATACGAGTGGCAAGTAATAAAGCGTTTTTTATTAAGAATTTCGGCAAGTACTTCTAATTCTTGGTCGTAACGTACTTTTTCGCCTCTTTTTTTCTCAGCATCGTATTCTTTAGCTCTTGTAAAATTATCCATATAAACTTGTTCTACTCCCATCCTTGTTTGTGGAAATCTACCAGAATTAAACGGCGTTCTACTGTGCTTTACATTTTCTCCTAAAGCAAACTTTATAAATTTATGGTTTTTTATTTGCATAGCATCGGCATTTTCTCCCCATTTTAACTTAATTAAAGCAGCTCGTCCTCCGATAGGATTTGCCGAACCGTGTAGTAATTGCGAAATGGTAACTCCTCCTGCTAAATTTCGATAAATATTAATATCGTTTGGTCTAACTACATCTTGGATGGTTACTTCTGCCGAATTATTTTGTCCTCCTTCGTTAACACCACCACTAATTGCAATATGCGAATGTTCGTCAATAATTCCTGATGTTAAATGTTTTCCTGTGCCATCAATTACTAAATAATCGTCGTTTACAGTATAATTTGTATTGGTAATTTTATAAATTTTACCATTTTTAATTACCACATTTTTATTTTTTAAAATACCATCTTTTTCATTTGTCCAAACCGTTACATTTTTAATTAAAATGTTTTGTTGTTTTGGTTTTTGTAAAAAGCCATAAGCAATATTAGGATAAGTAACAGGATGAATAGTTTTTGCCTTTTTTACTTTTTCAGTATTTGTTTTTACCGTCTTTTTTTCGTCTTTTTTGGTTTTTTTAACAGCAATAAAAGTAGTTTCCTCTCCGTTTTCTAAAACTGCTTTACCCGAAAATTGATTTGCGTTTTCAACTTTAGCAGTTAAACGAATAAATTGTTGTTTGGTAGAGTCCAAAGGATTAAATAAAATAGTTAACCAATTATTTTTATAAGAGGATTTAGATTTTAATTCTAAAGAATCTAACGTTATTTTTGCTTTAATTTTGGAAGGTTTTCCTTTTAAAGATAATACGTATTTTTTAGCATTTAAATTTACAGTATAATCACCAGAAATTGCAATTAAGGTTCTATCTTGAATAACATTTTTATTTCCTTGTGTCCAATTTTCGTACAATACCATTTCTTTATCAAAAATCGGTTTAGAAGTGATTAAAAAATTTGCTAACATGCCACTTTTAAGCGAACCTATTTCGTTTTCTTTATGCAAATATTTAGCAGGAATTGTGGTTAAACTAGCTAGAGCAGTTGTTTCGTTTAAACCATATGCAATGGTTTTTAATATGTTTTTTCTAAAATCGCTTTTCTTTTTTAAATCGGAAGTTGTCAGAGCAAATTCTATATCATTTTTAGCCATTATTGCAGGGTTGGCAGGAGCTTGGTTCCAAAAACGTAAATCGCTTAATGCTATTTTATCTGCATAATAAGGATTGGTTACATCGTATGGTTTTGGAAAATTTATCGGTAAAATAAATTTTTGATTGGTGTTTTTTATCTCGTCTATTCGTTCTAATTCGTTTCCACCACCTTTTATAATAAAATCTTGATGAATGGTTTTTGATAGTTTAGCAATTCTAAGAGAATTTAATTTATCATTTGCTTCGAAAATTGCAGGAAGGTTTTTATTTTTAATCTGTGCATTTATAGAAATATCGTTTACATTATTTTGTGTTTGATACCAAGTAACATCGTTAAAAAATTGTCGTAATAAAGCTAGTTTTCCCATTAAAGAGGAAGGATAACTTTGTTTAGAAGTACGACTCTTAGAAAAAGCAAAGTGTTGCATTGCCTTTTGCGAAAGGATGCGTTTATTATTAGAAGCTTTTGCATTTAAACAAGTAAGTAAAGATGTTCCACGAGCAATTCCGTCTTTAACGTGTGTATTGACAACACCAAACCCCAGTTTTAGTAATTCTTTATCGGATTTATTATCGTATTTAAAAAAATCTAAGGCATTGGTTTCTGGTCGTATGTGATCGTTCCAGTAGTAACCATCTCGATTAGAATCCCATTGGCGATTAAACCAATTAGAATGCTCTCTTTTAGGTTTTGTAATACCAAAATCGCTATAAATATCGATAAAAGATGGGTAAATATACAAACCTTTTAAATCGATAATTTTAGTATTTTTAGGAATGTTTATTTTTTCACCAACCGAAACAATTTTACTATCTTTAATTACTAAAGTGGCATTTTTATAAACTAAAGTTGGTGTTACATAAATTGTTGCATTGGTAAATGCAACATACGATTGTTTAGGTGTTTTAATGCCATCGTTTTTAGGAAAATATTCTTGTGAAAAAAGAAAAGAAACGCTAAAAAGAAGTAAAAAAACTAACGAATATTTTTTCATTATATTTGATTTTGCGTAAAGATACAAAACCAAATAAATAAAATAGTCTAAAATATAATTTTTAACTTACGGTATTATGTGTAAACTAATTATTAGAGGTATCGATTAATTTTCTTCTATATGCTGTTAATAATTTGGATTTGGATATGAATCCAAAATATTTTCCGTTTTTAATAACGGGCAAATTCCAAGCACTAGAACCAGTAAATTTTTTCATGATTATTTGCATGGTATCGGTTTGGTAATCTATAATATCTGGTGTGCGATGCATGATATCGCGCACATGTATTTTTTTATACATTTTTTTATTAAACATAACATCCCGAATATCGTCTAACATAACGACACCTAAAAATTCTAAATCACTATTTACTACAGGATATAAATTTCTGCTAGATTTTGCAACTGCTTTTTTTAGCATTTTTCCTAATTTCATATTTGGTGTAATGGTAATAAAATTATGTTCAATAATCGAATCTACATCAATCATCATCATTGCATTTTTATCTTTATCGTGTGTCATTAATTCGCCTTTCTGAGCTAATTCTGCAGCATAAATATTAAAAGGAATGTATTTTTTGGTAACTAAAAATGAAATTGATGAAACAATCATTAAAGGTACAAAAAGTTCGTAACCACCTGTGATTTCAGCAATTAAAAACACAGCAGTAAGTGGTGCTTGTAAAATTCCAGCCATAAGTCCAGCCATACCAACCATTGCAAAATTTATTTCGGAAAGATGATGGTTAGAAAATCCACTTTCGTTTATAATTTTTGCAAATACAAATCCAGAAATACTACCTGTAAAAAGTGTTGGAGCAAAAACACCTCCAATTCCTCCTGCACCAAAGGTAAAAGACATTGCTACAACTTTAAAAGTAACCAAGCCAACTAAAAATAAAATGGCTACCCAAATATCATCAGAAGATACATGAAAAAAATTTTGATTGGTAATTTCAGAAATATTTCCTTTTAAAATGTTGTTTATTGTTTCATAACCTTCTCCGAAAAGAGGAGGAACAAAAAACACAATAACACCTAATAAAAAACCTCCAAAAAGCAGTCGTTTGTATGAATTGGTTATTTTTTTAAAAAAACGATCAATTCCAAAATACATCTTACTAAAATAAATAGAAGTAGTTGCAGAAGTAACACCTAATAAAATAAAGAATAAAACATCGTTTAATTTGAATTTATCGTCAATTCTAAAGTGTAATAAAACATCATCTCCTAAAAAAAAATACGAAGTTAAAACAGCTGTAACCGATGCTAATAATAACGGAATCATCGAAGCCATTGTTAATTCCAAACTAAAAATTTCAACGGCAAAAACAATAGCAGCAATAGGTGCTTTAAAAATAGAAGACATAGCTGCTGCTGCTGCTGCACCAATTAATAAAGTTCTTTTAGTTTGGTTTAAATGCAATAAACGAGCAAAATTAGAACCTAATGCAGAGCCAGTTGCTACGGTTGGCCCTTCCAAACCTACCGAACCACCAAAACCAACCGTTATTGGTGCTGTTAAAATGGAAGCCCACATTTGATGCGAAGGCATAATTCCTTTTAATTTTGAAATGGCATACAAAGTAGAAGGAATACCATGGCCAACTTTTTTTTTAATAATATAATTTCCAATGAGTAGTACTAAAAAAAGACCCATTATCGGGAAAATAAAATAAAAAGCTTGATGTATTTCTTTAATAAATTTCCCTTCTAATAAACCTTGAATAAGGTGTGTTAAATTTTTTAAAGTAACCGCCCCTAGTCCTGCTAAAAAGCCTACTATTGCACTTAAAATATAAATAAAATGCTCATTTGAAATGTGTTTATAACGCCATTTTAAAAATTTGGTAATTAGCTTTTTAGATTCCATTTTTTTATTTACATTATCAAACGAACGCCACCAAGTTCTTCAATTTTATACGGAAAATGATCGCCAGGAGAACCAATAAACATAAAGTTTACAGGTACATTCCATTTTTTAGATAGCTTTTGAATTAATTTTGGACCAAAATCGCCTTCCATTTCTACAAAATCAATTTTAATTTCAGGATATTCTCTATCTAAAAACTGAATATCTCTTCCTAAATTTTTTGCAGGACTTTCGCCTTTTCGTAAAACGTGTACAATTTTAATTTTTTTAGTATGCTCGTTATTTTTAATGTACATCATTACTTTGTTAAGATTTGCTAAATTATCTCCTTTGGTAAAAAACACAAATTCTTGTGAAATAATAGTGTTAATTGTAGTAATAACATACTCATCTACACGTTTTATAAATTTTAAAACACCTCTAAGTAAAACAATACGGTTTAGCATAATAACGATAAAACCCATTGCAACTAAAAAGTATGGTAAAAACAACGATAAATTGCTAGGCAAAGTTTCTTTTGTAACCAAACCAGTAACTTTATCTACATGTTCAACTACTTTCGGAGGCATAATAATATTTCCCCAAAGAGCAACACCAACACCAATCATGGCAATAATTAATCCAAACCACGGAGCACGTTCTGGTCTTGGTAATTTTTTACGCTTCATTTTTAGTAATATATTACCAACAACAAATAATCCCATTACTGATAAAAAAGAAATGGTATAAACTCCTGCAAGTAATAATGTGTTCCCTTTGGTAATTATCAAAACCGAAATACTTAAAAATAAAAACATTAAAATTATTCTATACGATGTTCCTTTAGCATTTTTCTTTAATAATCCTTGCGGAAGAATTCTATCTAAAGTCATCCTTTCTAGTAAACCAGACACTCCTACAAAAGAAGTTAAAACCGCTCCTGACAGTACCAAAACTGCATCAATAATAACAATAAATTTTAACCAACCTCCAGCTGTAATATTAGCCATATCAGATAGTAAAGTGCTTTGGTTTGCTGCTACATCATTATAAATATCTTGAATTGGAAAAAGAGTAATAGCTAAAACAGCCATTAATGGATTAAAAATACTTACTACAATCCACATATTTTTTAATGTTTTTGGAAAAACTCCTTTTTCTTGTTCTTCTACAAAATTTGCGGAGGATTCAAAACCAGAAATCCCTAGCATTGAAGCTGCAAAACCTAAAAAGATGGCTCTAGTTAAATTTCCTCCTTGTGGTAAATATGTTTGATTTTGATTAAATAATTCCAAACCGTGGTTTGATAAATAATAAAAGACAGAAAATGTTAAAATTACTAAAGAAAATAAATGAAAAATAAAAATTCCGATAGCTACTTTTGCGGATTCAGATATTCCGTTAATAACCAACATTGCAAAAATACTAAGTAATCC
>CAMZLT010000055.1 GCA_947311745.1 uncultured Flavobacteriaceae bacterium
ATATTGACAGAAACTGCTTCGTATGGATTATTTTCCATAAGCGGGACGTGTTTGTATGCTGCAGCATGAAAGACAATATCTATTTTATTGTTTTTAAATACGTTTTCCATTCGGTTTTTATTTCTAATATCCGAAATAATTACCTTGAAATTATGTATTTCGTTTTGTTTTAGATCTTGTTGTAAATCGTATAATGGCGATTCTGCTTGATCTAATAGGTATAAATTTTTATATTTATAATTGGTGATTTGTTTGGCTATTTCGCTTCCTATAGAACCAGCAGCACCAGTTATTAAGATGTTTTTATCTAAAAATTCCTTATTTAAAACAGGATTATTTACTTGTATTGGTTTTCGGTTTAATAAGTCCTCAATTTTAATTTCTTTAATCTGTTTGATGTTTAAATTACCATGTAGCCATTGCGAAACTGGTGGAACAATTTTTACTTGAACAGGTAGTTGCATTAATTCATCCGTTATGCTCAAAAGTTTAGATGCTTCAATATTTTGAATAGAGATTATAATTTCTTTTATTTTGTGTTTTTCAATAAAATTATCGGATAGAACAGTAGATGAAAAACATTTTTTACCATAAAATTGTTTGTCAATTTTTGATGAGTTATCATCTATAAATCCAATTATATTATATCGATTATTTTTATCGTTTTTAATAGTAGAGTAGGTTATAAGTCCAGAATCACCGGCACCGTAAATTAAAATATTTATTTTGGGGTTATACCCAAGTATTAACCTTTCGTAAATGCGTTTAAACAAAAATCTGCTTACTATTAGTACAACAATATTTAGTATATAATGTATAAATAATATTGAAATAGAATGCGGAATGTATGGTTTTACTCTTTTAAAATCATTGGTATTTCTTGAAATATATACAAAAATAACAGTGAAAAACACCATTATAGTAACGGCTTTTAAAATGTTGTATGCATCATCAATACTAGTATGTCTAACGATACCTTTATAAGATCCAATAATTAAAAAACTAATTAATGAAAAAAGTGCAATAAAAGGTAGTTGGTAAAATAAAAAAAAGCTAAATAGGTAAATTTTAAAATTGTAGTATAATACATTTGCTAAGATAAAAGTTTGTAGCACAATAAAGACATCAATGGCAAGTACAACCCATTGTGAAGTGTATAATTTAGAATTTCGTATTTTTTCAATTAATTTTTTTAGCATTTTTTAATACATCTTTTGTTTTTAAAAGAATTTTTGATGAAGGTATTATACCAAAAATTATTCTAAAAATTAATAGTTTAGATAGTATGTTGTTTTTTGTAGTTTTTTAATTACCCTCTTATTTTGCAAAAGAAAGACAATGATTTGATTTATTGAATTTTAAGTGCTAAATATTATTTTATGTTAAAAATAGCACCACTCTGTTGCATGACAAAGATAAAAATAAAAATGTTATTTAGTTAATTCGTTTGAATTACTTTTTTAATACAATTTGTTATTCGTTGTAAATCCTTGTTATTTAGGTTAGAACCACTAGGTAAACAAAGTCCGTTTTTAAATAATTTTTCGGCATTTGAGTTTAAAAAAGAATTATATTTTTTAAATATTGGTTGTAGATGCATGGGTTTCCAAAGAGGTCTAGATTCTATATTTTCTTTTTCTAAAGACAAGCGTATTTTTTCTCGTGTTTTAAAAGAATCGGTTAGCATAATACTTAACCATCTATTTGAAAATACATTTTTAGGTTCTTTTATAAAATTAAATTCTGATAGTTTTTCTGTGTAAAATTTATGATTTTTTCGCCTTGCGGCAATTCTATCTTTTATAACTTCTATTTGACCACGACCAATTCCTGCTAAAATATTTGACATTCGGTAATTATAACCAATTTGCGAATGTTGGTAGTGTGGAGCTTTGTCTCTTGCTTGAGTTGCTAAGAATGTCGCTTTTTTTGTATGTTCTTTTTTGTTAGAGACTAGTGCTCCTCCACCAGAAGTGGTAATTATTTTATTTCCGTTAAATGAGTAGATGCCAATTTCGCCAAAAGTACCTACAAATTTATCGTTGTAGGTTGATCCTAGTGTATCTGCTGCATCTTCAATTATTGGTATGCTGTATTTTTTTGAAATACTTATAATTTCGTTTAGTTTTGCAGGCATTCCATATATATGAACAAGTACTATTACTTTTGGTTTTTTACCTTTTTTAATTTCAGATTGAATGGCTTTTTCTAATAGAACAGGGCACATATTTAAGGTATCCATTTCAGAATCTATAAATATAGGAGTTGCTTGTTGGTAAATGATAGGATTAATGGTTGCAGCAAAAGTGAAAGTAGGGCAGAGTACAGTGTCGTTTTTTTTTACTTCTAATATTTGTAAGGCAAGGTGAATTGCCGCAGTTCCAGAACTTAAAACAGCACAATGCTTTGCTTTGGTGAAATTACAAATATCTTGTTCAAATCCATCTACATTTGCTCCTAGCGGAGCAATCCAATTAGAATCAAAGGCTTGTTTGATGTACTTTTGTTCCTCACCTGTTAAATGTGGAGGAGAAAGATAGATTTTCGGTTTCATATGTTTATATGTATTGTGTTTTAATGGTTAGTGAGAAAGCACAAATATACATTTTCTTGGGTGTTAAAATTTTGGTTAAGTAATATTAATCATAACAAATATAGGGTTTCATAGTTAAATTTAAGCTGTGTCGTTTGAAATGGTGATATGAAAATCAAAAAAATCGATGTTATTTTCAATTGACACTACAACAAAATAGATTCTAAATTTAAGTAGTATAAAGCACAATAATGATTAAATTATTCCAATTCTTCTACAAGTTTTTCCCAATTGGTTTCTAGCTGTTTTAATTCGTGTTTTTTTGCTTTGTAGGTATCGAAAAATCCTTGTTGTGCAGCAACTTTCTCGTAATTTTCGGCAACTTCAAGATCTAATTTTGTAAGTTCTTTTTCTAGTTTTGCTATTTTATTTTCAATGTTATTAATTTTTTTTTGAATTTGTTTTTTTGCTTTTGCTTGTTCTTTTCTTTCAAAGTCCGAAATATTTTCTTTTTTACTTTCTTTCTTTTTTTAGATTTAATTTTTTTTCGGCTTCACGCATATTTTCTAGATTATGCGTTTCTAAGTAATAATTAATATCGCCTAGGTATTCTTTAATTTTATGATCTTTAAATTCGTAAACTTTATCGGTTAATCCTTGTAAAAAATTTCTATCGTGTGATACGACGATTAAAGTTCCTTTAAAATCTAATAATGCTTTTTTTAATACATTTTTCGATGCAATATCAAGATGATTTGTAGGTTCATCCATTATTAATACATTAAATGGTTGTAAGAGCATTTTACAAATTGCCAATCGGTTTCGTTCACCACCAGAAAGTACTTTTACTTTTTTATCCACAGCATCACCGCCAAACAAAAAAGCACCAAGCATATCTCTAACTTTTATACGATTACTATCGGTTGCAGCATCTAGCATAGTATCTAAAACGGTTTTTTCGCCATCTAAGTATTCGGCTTGATTTTGGGCAAAGTAACCAATCTCTACGTTGTGTCCTGCTTTGCAGAGTCCTTGATGTTCAATTTCGCCAACCATTATTTTGGCTAGAGTTGTTTTACCTTGTCCGTTTTGACCTACAAAAGCAAGTTTACCACCGCGTTCTATTAGTAAATTAACATCTTTTAAGACCGTTTTTTCACCATACGATTTGCTTAATTTTTCTACCTCAAAAATTATTTTACCAGGTTCTTTAGAAATAGGAAAGCGTACATTCATCACAGCAGTATCCTCAACATCAACTTCTATACGTTCTATTTTATTTAGTTTTTTAATTAGCGATTGAGCCATAGAGGCTTTGTTTGCTTTTGCTCTAAATTTATTTATTAGCTGTTCGGTTCGTTGTATTTCTTTTTCTTGGTTTTTTTGTGATTGTAGTTGTTTTTCTCGTATTTCATTTCTAAGTAATAAATAACCAGAATAGGATTTTTTAAAATCGTAAATTTGACCTAAAGATATTTCAATAGTTCGGTTAGTAACGTTATCTAAAAACATTTTATCGTGCGAAACCGTTACAATTGCACCTGAAAAGCCTTTTAAAAAATTTTCAAACCAAATTATAGATTCAATATCTAAGTGGTTGGTAGGTTCATCTAATAGTAAAATATCATTTTTTTGAAGTAAGAGTTTTGCTAATTCTATTCGCATACGCCAACCACCAGAAAATGTTTCGGTTAGGCTGTTAAAATCGGCATTGCTAAAACCTAAACCTTTTAGTATTTTTTCAGTTTCTCCTTGGTAATTGTATCCTCCTAATAATTCGTATTTGTGGCTATAATCATCTAATTGATGCATTAAATCTAGATAATATTCACTTTCATAATCAGTTCTTTCGGCAAGTTCGGTATTTATTTGCTCTAATTTTTTTTCAGTTTCTACGATTTCTTTAAAAGCTTGGTAGGATTCCTCTAAAACAGTTCGTCCTCCTTCAAATTCAATATCTTGTTTTAAAAAGCCTATTTTTAATTCTTTTTCGTAGGCAATTGTGCCAGAATTGTATTCTTGTTCGTTAGCAATTATTTTTAGTAGAGTAGATTTACCAGCACCATTTTTACCAACTAAACCAACACGATTTCCAGCAACAAGTTTAAAACTGATACCAGAAAATAAATCCTCTCCAGAAAAGGAAACCGTTATATTATGAGCATTAAGCATCTTTTGTTACGTTATTTATAATAAATTAATATATTTTTGTGTTTAAAAAGCGAAACTAACTAAAATTATTCAAATATAACTTTAAATTATGTTTAAAAAAGGGAATATGCTATATAGCATTTTTAAAAATAAATGTCCAAGATGTCACGAAGGTGATTTTTATATAGATGGTAATCCATACCACTTTAAAAAATTATTTGATATGCATAAAACTTGTTCAAAATGTGATTTGCGTTATGAAATGGAGCCATCATTTTTTCATGGAGCAATGTATGTATCGTATGGTTTAACCGTAGCTACTTTTGTAACTATTTTTGTAATTTGTTATTTATTGGGTATTAGTTTAGTGCCAAGTGCTATTGCTATATTGGTTGCGATTGTTTTATTAATGCCAGTTACGTTTAAATTATCTAGAATTATTTATATGAATTTCTTTTATTCGTATGATGAAAAGTATAAAAATTCTACTAAAAACGATTAATATTTATTTCACTATCAATAGGTTGATTATTTTCTAGATGTTGAAATAAAATTGATGCTAGAGTAGGGGCAAGCATTACGCCACGAGTGCCTAAACCATTTAGGATGGCAATATTTTCATGTGTTTTATGTACACCAATTAGTGGTCTGCGATCTTTTACTGTCGGACGAATTCCTGCCATGTGATTGGTAATTTTATAGGAACAAGTGATAGTTTTGTTTAGTTTTTCTATTAATTCTTGCTTACCTTCTTTTGTTGGTTGGTTGGTTTTGTCTTTCCAATTAAAGGTTGCACCTATTTTGTAATAATCATTTCCTAAAGGCATTATAAAAATAGCTGATTTTAGTAAAAAATCTATTTTTAAATCAGGAGCATATATTTCTATAAGTTCTCCTTTTGCTTCTTTTAGTGGTAAATTTTTAAAAAACGGATTGTTAATCATACCATATCCTTCGGCAAAAACTATTTTTTTTGCGTTTATATTTTCATAAGAAATAGAACTAGCTGTAATTTGTAATTTATTATAATTAAAAGTTTCGTATTTTAATTTTTCTTTTTTTAGTAGGAGTGAAGTGTAGTTTTCTATTAATTTTTTAGTGTAAATTTTTCCTGTATTTTTTACTTTTCCGTAACCAAAAGGAGCAATTATATGTTTGTTGTGATTTGTTATAATTGTCGCATCTAAATATTTTGATAAAATAGGATTATCACAAGCAATAAACCAATTGTTTTGTTCTTCAATGGATTTGAAATTTCGATAAATATTTACGTATTCGATAAGATTACAATTTAGCTTTTTTTCTAGTGTTTTGTAAAATGGTAAAGCTATTTCTATTTGTTTTATACCATTCCAAACAGGTGTAAAACGTTTTAATATTACAGGATTAAACATTCCTCCTGCAACTTTTGATGAATTTTGCGAATGGTTTTCAAAAACAACATACGATTTGTTATTCTTTTCTAATTGTTCTATAAAGGCAATACCTGCTAAACCTAATCCTACTACTATATAATCAACTGTCATAATTTTATGCATAAAAAAAACGCTTATGTAAAAATAAGCGTTTTTTTAATTTTGTGTTATGAATTTTTTAGTAATTCCACATATCAATTTCGTAATCTCTAATTTGTTCTTTAATCTTCATAGATTCTAAAACTTGGAATAGAGCATTGTTTTTAATATATGATTTTACATCTCTGTTTCCATATACATTCTCTTCTCTATATATAATTGCATTAAATCTACGAGAAGTTAAAAGTAAATCATAAGATAGAGGAAAAGCTGCATTTTTAGGATTAAAAACTTTCATATTGTGCATTAATTCTCTAGTGCTAGGATACCATATCCAAAATAAATCTACTAATTCTGAAATATCCGTTCCACCATCATTATCATCAATAAAGTTAACGTCTGGCGATACAGGAGCAAGACCTAAAAGTCTGTATTTTAATTCACCTTGTCTTTTGTCAAAGTAAAATAACCCTTTTAAACGAAATGCTTCAATATCTGCAGAATATAAGTTTCGGATATTAATATCTTCCTCTAATAATGGTTCACCAAAGTTTAATTTTTCAATACCAGCATCTGTTGTATCAATCTTAACCAATGAAGCCAATATTTCTTTTTTGGTTAAACGCTGTGTAAAATACGAATCGTCATATACATCTGCAATTTCACCACTTTTAATACCTCTTAATAAAGTATCAAATAATGAACGTCTGTTTGCATCTATATTACTGGTATCTGCAGGATAGTAAAAAGGTAGATTTATTTTTTCATTTAAATCCATATATTCCCATACCATTTTTGACCATAGTATATCTCGATCATCTACATATCCATATGGAAGTGGTTTGTCGTTGTCGGCAACCAATTGCTTATCTGTTTTAACACCAACTTCCTCTGGCATAGTCGCATTCAATAAATTTGCTTGTGCATTAACTAATGTAGTTAGCAACAAGAATGATAGAATAAAAATCCCATTTTTAAAACTCATAACGTATAATATTTATTAACTTGTAATTTCAACAGTTACCTGTGATGTCTTTTTAAGACGGTAAGAACTGTTGCCTTTTAATTTTGCTTTTATATCAAAGATGATAATTGCATCACCTCTTTTAGCTCTTTGAATCCCTCTTTTTGCTGCAGCATTAAATCTAGTACCACTACATTTAATTGTTGGCTTACCTGGAACTTTTACTTTAAATTCAGATACATATAGATCTAAGTCAAAAACAAAATCTTTTAATACAGCACCAACTGTAGATTTAGCTAAACTAGATTTTGACATTTTTTGATACCCATCTTGACTACGGATTGTACCAGTAGGCGAAGGGATGTCTTTTACTCTAAATGTTTTACTTGAGCTAACCATTTGCCCATTTGGTAATTTCCCAGAAACGCTAATTTTTACATTACGCTGTGCAGGAGCACTCATTACGTATTTTCCATTTCCAACAGATTTTAAACCAAGAGCACTAGCATTTACTTTGTTATTAGGTAAACCAGGAATTGAAATAGATAATGGGTTTGGTACACCACGATATACAACATTCATTTTATCCGCAGAAATAATTGCTTCATTTGGTCTTGGTATTACAGAGTATTTACCACCAACGATTTCAATAGGAATTTCTTTACCATCTTCATTAAAATAGAAAGTACCTTTTATTTCGTGTTCTCCTACATTACCAGCGGAACCAGCAAGTATTACTTGACCTGCTTTAATTCTATCTTCTGGTACTTTACCTCCATTAACAACAACTCTTGATGCTCTAATTGTTGGATCATTTTTACCTAATACAATTTTACCAGATAATTGCTCACCAGGATAGTATGCGTTTTTCTCGAAAACTACCATTGCATCGTAATTAGTCATCGAAACAGATTCTTTCATTTTTCCACCGATTGATTTGGTGTAAAATTCATTTTCTGTTGCGTTAACATCCGTTTGCATTTTTGAAACAGACGATATTGATGATATTAAAGGAAATCCTTCAAATCTACTTTCTAACCAAGGTTCTTCTCCTTTTTTACCATGCTTTTCTGGACTGGTATCAAATCGTTTTTTTACTTTTTCAATGATTTCTTTAGGACCGTCAGTTCCTAATAATTTTAAAACATTTTCTCTGTACGATTCAATTTTATGTACAAATTCTTTTCCTTTAGCGGTTTCTTTGCCATCTTTAAAAAATAATTCATCTACACGATTTGAACCACTCATTGCTTCATAATCTTTAGGTTTTTTTGCCTCTTTAAGAAATTCAGTTTTTAAATTGTCTAAATAGCCATTAAAATCATTAGACAATTGATGTAATTGAGTTGCTTTTTCATAAATAGCTGTGTATTGTTCTGGTTGGTCATTCTTTAGACCTTCTAATTGTTTTAAAGTTTTGTTGTTTGCTTCCGTAGATTTTACAATTGTTTCTTCAAACGTTTCGTTCATTCTACCGAAGGCAGACAATACTTTTTTACCCATTTGCATTGCTAGCATTGCGATAAATACTAAATACATTAGGTTAATCATTTTCTGTCTTGCGGATAATTTTCCTCCTGCCATAAATTTAAGTTTTAATTAATTATAAAAATAATTATTATTTGTTAGACATTGCAGATAACATTCCGCCATATACTCCATTTAATGAAGATAAATTACTTGTTAAAGATTCCATTTGTTCTTTTAAAGCAGCAGCATTTTGTGCAACATGTTCGTTAATTTCTGCTTGACGACTTGTGCTGTCAATTTGCACTTTATATAAGCTATTTAAAGATTCCATTTGACTAGCTGCAAGCGCTAATTGTTCGCTATATTTTGTGGTTGAAGCTATCGAATCTACTGCTGGAGCAATAGTTTCAGCAGCACCTTTAAAGTTTTGAATACTTGTAGATAAACTAGACATTAAATTAGCATCTAATCCAGCTGTTTTAAGCATATCATCTAATTTTTGAGATAATAATCCTTGTGAATCTTGTGCTCCTTTCGCATCTTTTTCGTTTGCAGTTCCTCCTGCTAATTCAGGATATACTAAAGACCAATCTAATTCATCCTCTAGTTTTTCAAATGCAGATAATGCAAAAATAAGAGCTTCTACAACTAAACCTACAGTTAAAAGAGTTCCTCCAGGTATTCCTAAGATTGACATGTGCATAATTTTACCAAGTGCTCCTAAGATTACTACAGATGCACCAAGGCTGTATGCCATGTGAAATATTCTTTTTTTCAATTTTCCTGATTTTGCCATAATTCTAAATTTTTAAAGTTGTTTTAAATTAATATTGATTTTTTAGTTTACTGTTTTACCTAAATAGTCTTGTACGGTTCTAAATCCGATATAACTTCTTGCGGAATCGCCATACTCAAAGTCTCTTGTACTTACTTCTAAGAAATAAGCAACATCTTTCCAAGAACCACCACGAATTACTTTTCTGTGATTTTTAGTATCCTCTACATTTGGATTCATTGTTGATTCTACATAATAGGAAGCTGGATTATAGCCAGTATTAGTCCATTCGGATACATTACCAGCCATGTTGTATAGTCCATAACCATTAGGATTGTATGATCTTGCTTCCATAGTGTATAAAGCACCATCTAATGCATAATCACCACGTTGTGGTTTAAAGTTTGCTAGGAAACATCCTCTATCACTAAACGTATAAGGTCCTCCCCAAGGGTATTTAGCAAATTCATAACCGCCACGAGCTGCAAATTCCCATTCTGCTTCTGATGGAAGTCTAAAGTGTGGTTGTCTTACTCCTGGTTTCTTTTTACTAGAAATATAATCATTTTTTAGTTTACTTCTCCAGTCGCAGAAAGCATTTGCTTTTGACCAACTTACACCAACAACAGGATAGTCATTATAAGCTTGGTGAGAAAAATAATCTTGGTGCATTGGATCGTTGTACGAATAGTTAAAATCTTTAACCCAAACAGTAGTATCAGGATAGATGTTCAAATCATGGGATTTGATGTAATCTTTTCTATCTTTCCCTTTGTGTCTTGCTGCTTCTTCATTATCAAATGTATAATATCTATAATTAATTTTTGAAGCATCTAAAATTCGTTTTCCATCAAAAGTTTCCGTAGTATGTAAATACATACTATCCATTACTTCGGTATAATTTGCATCAGGAAATTCATTTGTATCAAATACTAAATCCTCTTCCCAATTTAAAAATCTACCTTCCGTAGGAGAATTCACATCACCTAAACTGCCATAGTTGTCCATCATATATTTGTAATAAACACCACCGTTGCTAGTAGAATCTTTAAATTTATACTTAGCTAAAGAACCAGCTCCAGCATCACTTGATCCGCCATCACCAACTTCGTCAGCTAAAATTGCTAACTTAGTTCGGATAATAGAATCTCGTACCCAAAAAACAAATTGGCGATATTCACTATTGGTAATTTCGGTTTCATCCATGTATACAGGGCGAACCGTAACAGTTCTTCTTGGTGTACTTAGAGACCCTGCAATATCTTCATCTTGTTTACCCATTGTAAATGCTCCCCCAGGAACTAATACCGTTCCGAACGGTCTTTCGGAAAAAAATCTTTTTTTGGCGGAAACACCAACTAATTCTCCTCTGCTGTTAGATTTACAACTATAAATAAAAGTTGCTAGTAAAAAAATAACAACCATTTTACCATAAGTAAAGTTTCTTTTAGTCTTTTTAAATACTTCGTATTTCATTTGTTTGATTTATTTATCTTTTATTAAAAACACTACCTCCATTTGTAAAGGTATTTTTTCAGGGCGTAAACCTATTAATATTTTTTTAAATACACAATTCTACGTGCTTTTTTTTTGTTTAACTTTATCAGAAACGACAAAAATAAGGCTTTATTATAAATTTATGTTAATTTTCTTAAAGTTTTCCACCATCTTTCTGGTATTACTTGCTTGTTCGCTTCTAAATAGTCGTTATAGGTACATGGTATTAACGTTTCTTTTTTAAATTTATTGTCAATTATTTCCATCCACCATCGGTTGCTTAAGTTGCTTTTATAAAAATTTATAACGTCATTATCAATTGGTACGATATATTTTAGGTATTCTTTTTTTGATTTAAATGGATATTCGTTTGTTCTAAAGTTGATTCCTTCTATAAAATACCAAATCATTTGAGCAATTAATTGCGCTGTTTGGTTTCGGTCATCTAAAGTATTGTCGTATTCAAATATTCCTATTGCGGATACTTTATCGCTTAATCCTGCATATCTAGTTATAGAACATATTTCTTCGCCATAAAATCCATTTGGTGTGGTATTGTTGTTTGCAGGAGCTTCGGTTTTTCTTAATGAGCTTAAATCAATGCTAACTAAATCAGCATCTCTTAATATTG
>CAMZLT010000056.1 GCA_947311745.1 uncultured Flavobacteriaceae bacterium
CGGAAATAATGCACATACAGCTGTTAAACCATACCTCTTTAGTGAAGTTTCAAACTATGTAGATTTAGATGCAAAAAAAACGGCTTTATTAAAAAAAACCGATTCGTGGTTTGGAAAAAAATTATGGAACGAACATTTTTTTATAGTTAATGGTTTAGAGGGAAAAGCTAAAATTCCGTATTGGTTTACTATTGATCCTGTGCTAGACCTGCAATTAGGTAAAGATGCTAACTCCGATATTAGCTATACGTTTAACAATACCAGAGCTATAAATGTACAAGGAGGAATTGGTGATAAATTTAATTTTTCAGCTTCCATATACGAAAGTCAAGGTAGATTTGCTGATTATATAAACGAGTATAACGATACTAACGGAATTGTTATCGGTAGAGGGAAATATAAAAGATTTAAAGAAAATTCGTTTGATTATCCAGTTGCCGAAGCCTATTTATCCTATTCGCCAAATACTATTTTTAATTTTCAATTAGGACATGGCAAAAATTTTATTGGCGATGGCTATCGTTCGTTATTTTTATCCGATGTAGCTTCACCTTATCCATTTTTTAAAATAAATACCAAATTTTGGAAAATTAAATACACCAATTTATGGATGTTTTTAGACGATATTCGTCCAGTAGTACAAATCAATGGTACTAATTTACGTAAATATGTAGGAATTCATTATCTTAGTTACAACGTAAACAAGCGTTTAAATATTGGACTTTTTGAAGCAGTAGTAAGTAGTAATTCGGATAATAACGGATTTGATATAAATTATTTTAATCCAATTATTTTTTATCGAGCAGTAGAATTTAACAAAGGTTCAAAAGGAGGAAACGCAATGGTAGGTTTGAATACAAGCTATAAATTAAAGAAAAATATTTTTCTGTACACACAATTTTTATTAGACGAAATGACCTTAGGCGAACTTAAAAATAATTCTGGGTATTGGGCAAATAAATTCG
Source organism: uncultured Flavobacteriaceae bacterium (assembly GCA_947311745.1). Classification (GTDB taxonomy): domain Bacteria; phylum Bacteroidota; class Bacteroidia; order Flavobacteriales; family Flavobacteriaceae; genus S010-17. Next base: position 966 of record CAMZLT010000056.1, read on the forward strand.
GAATTCAAGCTGGTTTTAAATACTATAATGCCTTTGGTATTAAAAACTTATATGTGCAAGGCGAAACCAATATCGTGCGACCATATACTTATTCGCATAAGCGAATAGATTTAAATTACGGACATTTTAACCAACCTTTAGCACATCTTTGGGGATCAAATTTTATGGAGATGGTCGGAATTGCAAGATTCAAATCAGGACGATGGTTTGCCAATTCAAAATTTACTTTTGGTACAAAAGGGTTTGATATTGATGGCGATGCAGCAAGTTATGGCGGAAATATTTACCAATCATACGATGATAGAGTAGGAGATTACAATAATACAATTGGTCAAGGAAATAGAACCGATATTTTTATAGCAGAATTGCAAGGAGGTTATCTAATAAATCCAGCAACAAATTTACGAGCTTTTTCAGGAATTGTATATCGTAATTTTTCACAAGATTTAAGTGGACCAAAGCAAAGTACTTGGTTTTCGTTTGGTTTAAAGACTGATGTGTTTAATTGGTATTCGGATTTTTAAAAAAAATAAGTAAAGCTAAGGCTAATTAAAAAAAAAGATTAAATTTGCAAACTCAAAACCAACCTCTGACGAAAATCGTGAATGTTGCTTTTGTAAAATATTAAAAACCAATATAATGGATTTATTAAAGTACGTTAAAGAAGAATTCGGAACAAAAAAAGAATGGGAAAATTTCCAAGCAGGAGACACCATTACTGTTTATTATGAAATTCGCGAAGGAAAAAAAGTGAGAACTCAGTTTTTTAGAGGAGTTGTTATCCAACGTAGAGGTTCAGGTAACACCGAAACTTTTACAATCAGAAAAATGTCAGGAACAATAGGTGTGGAAAGAATATTTCCTGTACATATGCCTGAAATTCAAAAAATTGAAGTTAACAAAAGAGGTAAAGTACGTAGATCTCGTATTTACTACTTTAGAGAACTTACAGGTAAAAAAGCAAGAATTAAAGAAAGAAGACGCTAGTACGTACTATTTCTTAAATTTTAAAAATCCCAATTTAGTTTGCTATTTTGGGATTTTTTTTTGGAGGTATTCCAATAATAACGCAGATAAAAACAATTAATTTGTGAAATTCAGGGTCAATTAAAAAGTGAAGAAAAGTTATCAAATTTGCTTGTAAGCAAAATAATTAATCCGACCTTACAACAGATTTATATCACGGCAATATCGCGTTGGTGAAAACAGTTACAATCATATAAAACACAAATAACAATACTAAATTAAACAAAATGAAAAAAATTACTCTAACAATTATTACTTTATTAATCATCCAATTGATTAATGCACAACAAACAATAACAACATATTCAACAGGATATAATTCTATTGAAGGAATTGCAATTAATTCAAACAATGAAGTTTATGCTTCAGAACACGATACAGGAAAAGTATATAGTATAGATGATAGTACAGGTAACCAAACAGAATATGCATCTACTGGAGGTTTTTATGCTAATAATATTATTTTTAACACAAATAATGATTTATTTATTGCAGAACCTTATTTAACTAAAATTTTTATTAAAAACACTACAGCAAACGCTTCTGTTTATCTTGATATTAATTTTGTTCCTAATAGTTTTGCAATAGATAGTGCAGGTGATCTTTATGTTTCATCAATTTCAAAAATTGTAAAAATAAATTCAGATTTATCAACAACAGATTACGCTACTGGTTTTCTAACTATAGAAGGAATAGCATTTGATAGTAATAATAATTTATATGCCGCAGACAGAAATGACAGGAAGTTGTATAAAATAGCATCTGATGGTACTAAAACCGTTGTAGCGAGTAATATACAAAATATAAGAGGAGTTGCAATAGACCCTAATGATAAAGTGTATTTTACCAATTCTATAGGTTATTCTGCACTAAATGGCAAAATTTTAAAATATGACCCAACAACAAATGCAGTAACAGACTTTGTTACTACAA
>CAMZLT010000057.1 GCA_947311745.1 uncultured Flavobacteriaceae bacterium
CCTGCTATAATTGAAAATGCTCAAAATTTATTTAGCTCAGAATTGGGCTATAATTATTTCACTAAAAAATCCCTGTGCTTCCCAATTTTATTGGCATTTTGACTTTTCATAACGAAAACCTATGAATTTTTCGGGTTAAATTCGTTTCATGTTTTGCTTAAGTTGTGCTATTTGCTCTTTTAACATGCCATGCTTATCTAGTTTCTTTGCTTCATTCATTAAAATAGTAGCTTCACGTTTGCGTCGTTTTGTCATTGCAATACCTGCAAGTTGTAATTTTGCCATAGCCAAATCATGCGTCATAGATAAACCTAATTTTATTGCTTTTTTAAAATATTTTTCGGCTTGCGTTAGGTTCTTTTGTGAAACCATGATTCCTTTTAAAAAATTGTAATATCCTTGTTGCTTTTTTACTAGAGCAGATTCAGGATTTTTAATTTTATCCAACCATTTATTAGCTCCTAAAAAATCTTGTTTACGCATACGTAAAAAACTCATTAAAATAAATTCGTTTTTGAAATATAACAATACAAATATTCCTGCAAGTAATAAAATTAAAATTCCGTTTAAAATATGAACCTTTGAAAATTCAAAAACAGACCAAACAACTATTAGTCCTGCAATGATTAATTTTATATTTTTATTGTACATTTTTTATGTTTTAAAATTAAAAGTGTGCAAATTTACTACTTTTTGCACACTAATTTTAATTATTTATTAGAACTTTTACATAGTGTTTAATTCCGTGTAAAAGCATTGTTTTTTTAGGGAAATCCTAAATTTTTTAATACGTTTACTAAAAATTAGGACTTAAATTATATTTACCATAAAATCCGTTAAGATAATCTACAACTTCTTGTTCGGTATCAAATAATTGAATTAAATCTAAATCTTTTTCGCTAATTGTTTTGAATTTTTTTAGCAAAGTAGTTTTTACCCAATCAAAAAGTCCAGACCAAAACTCTGTTCCTACTAATATAATAGGGAATTTTCCTATTTTTTTTGTTTGAATTAGTGTAATTGCTTCAAAAAGTTCGTCTAAAGTACCAAAACCTCCAGGCATTACTACAAAACCTTGCGAATATTTTACAAACATTACTTTTCTAACAAAAAAGTAGTCAAAATCTAGACTTTTATCTCTGTCAATATATGGGTTATCGTGTTGTTCAAACGGTAGTTCTATGTTTAACCCAACCGAAACGCCTTTACCTCTATGTGCTCCTTTATTTCCTGCTTCCATAATACCTGGACCTCCACCAGTTATGACACCATAACCATTTTGAGTTAAAAGATAGCCGATATTTTCTGCCATTTTATAGTATTTATCCTCTGGATTGGTACGTGCAGAACCAAAAATACTAACACAAGGACCAACTTTACTCATTCGTTCGTAGCCCTCTACAAATTCGGACATTATTTTAAATATTGCCCAAGAATCGTTTGTTTTTATTTCGTTCCAAGTTTTTTGTTTTAGTTTTTCTCTAATTTTTTTATCTGTCATAATTCAATATTTTTCGCATTTATTTTAAAAATCTAAGATACTTCTTTTTTTAGAAATTTTGCAGTATAACTACTTTTTACTTTACAAATTTCTTTTGGTGTTCCTTTTGCTATGATTTTACCACCATTTTTTCCGCCTTCTGGCCCAATGTCTATAATGTAATCGGCAAGTTTTATTACATCTAAATTGTGTTCAATTATTAAAACAGTATTCCCTTTATTGGTTAATTCGTTTAATACATGCATTAGTACTCTAATATCCTCAAAATGCAAACCTGTTGTAGGTTCGTCTAAAATGTAAAAAGTATTTCCTGTATCTCTTTTAGATAATTCGGTTGCTAATTTTATGCGTTGTGCTTCGCCTCCTGAAAGAGTAGTTGATGGTTGTCCTAAACTAATATAGCCAAGTCCTACATCTTGAATAGTTTTTATTTTTTTGTAGATTTTCGGAATTGATTCAAAAAACACAACGGCTTCATTAATAGTCATATTTAAAATATCTGAAATAGATTTTCCTTTATATCTAATCTCTAGAGTTTCACGTGTAAAACGTTTCCCCATACAAGTTTCACATTCTACATGCACATCAGGTAAAAAATTCATTTCTATAATCCGAACACCTCCTCCTTGACAAGTTTCGCACCTTCCTTCTTTTACATTAAACGAAAATCGCCCTGGTTTATAGCCTCTAATTAAAGCTTCGGGAGTTTTTGCAAAAAGACTTCGTATTTCGGTAAAAACACCAGTATAAGTTGCTGGATTAGAACGAGGTGTTCTACCAATTGGCGATTGGTTTATATCTATAATTTTATCAATGTGTTCTAAGCCTGAAATGGATTTAAAAGGTAAGGGCTCTTTAACGGCTTTATAAATATGCCTGTTAATGATTGGATATAGTGTTTCGTTTATTAAAGTAGATTTTCCACTTCCTGAAACGCCTGTTATACATATCATTTTTCCTAAAGGAAATTCTGCGGTTACATTTTTAAGATTATTACCTGTCGCTCCTTTCAAAATGATTTTTTTTCCATTTCCCTTTCGTAGTATTTTCGGAATTTCAAAAGTGTTTTTTCCGTTTAAATACGAAGCTGTTAAAGTATCGGAGTTTAATAATTCTTTAGGAGTGCCTTGGCTAATAATTTCACCACCATTTTTTCCTGCAAAAGGACCAATATCAATAATATAATCCGCTTCAAGCATCATATCTTTATCGTGTTCTACTACAATTACTGAATTACCTGTATCGCGTAATTGTGTTAACGAATGTATTAATTTTTCGTTATCTCGTTGGTGTAAACCAATACTTGGTTCGTCTAAAATATACAAAACACCAACTAATTTGGAACCAATTTGTGTAGCCAATCTAATGCGTTGCGATTCTCCCCCTGAAAGCGTTTTAGAGCTTCTGTCAATAGTTAGATAATCTAAGCCTACATCTAGCAAAAACTGAATTCTATCTTTTATTTCCTTTAAAATTTCAGCACCAATTAACTGTTCCGTTTTGCTTAATTGCAAGTTTTTAAACCATTTTGCTAATTCGATAATATCCATTTTCGAAAGTTCGCCTATGTTTTTACCGTTTATTTTAAAAAAAAGCGATTCTTTTTTTAAGCGAGTACCGTTA
>CAMZLT010000058.1 GCA_947311745.1 uncultured Flavobacteriaceae bacterium
AAATCTGCAAAAAAAGGAATGAAATTATTTTTTCCACGTTATGTTAAATTTTGGTATAAAACCAATGATAAATCGTATATTCAGTTGCAAACAAAATTAAATTCTAAACGAATTAAATACAATTCTGATGCAATACAATCTGTTGAAATATTTACCGTAATATCCGATGTAACCTATAATTATTTACTTAAAAATAAGTTTAAGTTTGCCGTTGGTCTTTCCTTTCCGATTCAACAGTATAGTTACGATTTAGACACTTATAAAACTAATCAAATTGGTGGTCTTGGTGTTACAACAGGAATTAGTTATGTGGTTTTTTAATAGTAAAACAAGCCAAAAAACCATTCACACACCAAATTAAACCATTCATCCTAATTTTAAATTTTAACCAATATTTACTTTTATCTTTGTACTGTAATTAAAGTTAAAATAATTTAGTATGATACGTTTTATAATCTCTTTAACCATTGCAATTTTTTCGTTTGTTACTTCTGTTTTTGGACAAGATATAACAGGAAATTGGTATGGAAAACTAGAAATTCCGCAACAAAAAATACGAATTAATTTTAGTATTTTAAAAAACAACAATACGTATAAAGCTACTATGGATAGTCCTGATCAAAATGCGTTTGAAATTTCTACCGATACTACGATTTATAAAAACAAAAAACTTGAAATTCGTTTGAATGCTATGCAAATAGTGTTTAAAGGAACAGTAACCGATTCGATTATTATCGGAACGTTTTCGCAAAGAGGTATGAAAATTCCGCTAAACTTAACTAGAAAAAAAATTCTAGCAGAAAAGCAAAAAGCAAGACCACAAGATCCTAAAAAGCCATATCCATATACTAGTCAAGAAGTGTTTTTTGTCAATGAAAAGGCAAACAACATAAAACTTGCTGCAACATTAACCTTACCAAAATATGTGAAAAACCCAAAAGTGGTTATTTTAATTTCTGGTTCAGGACCACAAAATCGAAATGAGGAAATCAAAGCCTTTAACCATAGACCTTTTTTAGTATTATCCGATTTTTTAACCAAAAATGGTATTGCTGTTTTGCGTTATGACGATAGAGGTGTTGCCAAAAGTGAAGGAACGCAAAAAGGAGCAACAACCGCAGATTTTGCAACAGATACAGAAGCTGCGATAGCATATTTAAAAAGCCGAAAAGATATTAATTTTAGTAAAATAGGACTTGTAGGACATTCCGAAGGTGGTTTAATAGCTCCGATAGTTGCTTCTGAAAATAAAAAAATAGATTTTATCGTGCTTCTTGCAGGTACAGGTGTGGTAGGAAGCGAAGTATTACAATCGCAAAGTACTCGAGCAAGTGAATTGGCAGGAGTAAGTCCTGAAGTTATCACGTTTAATAAAAATTTTGCTAGTGGTATTTTTAAAATTATGCAAAATGCAAAAAATGTTACGGAACTTAAACCTAAATTAACGTCATATTTTAACGATTTTTCTAAAAATATGGACACTCAAAGCAAATCCTATTTTAATAAAATCGTCGTAAAACAAATGATAGAATCGTATAGTAACAAATGGATGTTTTATTTTGTAAAAACAAATCCGCAAGATTATTTAAAAAAAGTTACTTGTCCGATTTTAGCTCTAAACGGATCAAAAGACTTTCAAGTATTGCCAGATTTAAACCTTAACGGAATAAAAACTGCTACCAAACACAATAAAAATGTAAAAATTATTAAATTAGATGGTTTAAATCATTTATTTCAAACCTGTAAAACAGGAGCTTTGAGTGAATACAAAGAAATTGAGGAAACATTTTCGCCAAAGGCAATGCAAATCATAGTAAATTGGATTACTAAACTTTAAAATATGAAATACCAAAAAACACAACACAGTATCGTTTTGAATATTATTTTATTAGGCACAATTATTTTTGTTGTTATTGCACACGTAAAGCAATTAGGAAGCAAACCAATACCCTTACTTCCAACCGTTATTTTGGTGTTGTTTTTAGGTTTTGTTTGGCTGTTATTTTATAAATTGCAAATTAAAATAGATGCTAAAACCATAACAGCCACTTTTGGTATAGGTCTATTAAAAAAACAAATTCCGTTAGATACTATAAATTTAGGTAGTTTGGAAGTTGTAAAGCCTTCCGCTTTAGCTGGAATCGGCATACGAATTACCCAAAAAGGAATATTGTGGAATGTAAAAATTGGTAAAGCAATTTATTTTAAAACAAAAGATGCAACAAAAACTTTTTTTGTAGGAACAGATGATGCAGAATCAATTTTAAACATTTTAAAATCAAGTAAATAAAATGAATATTTCGTTTGAAAACAGTCTTTTTTTTATGCCTTTATTAGTAGGAAGTATTTTTATTCTTACAGGTTTTATTAGTTATAAATTTCCTCCAAAAAAAATAAATGATTTGTATGGCTATCGCACTGCAAATTCTATGAAAAATCAAGAACGTTGGGATTTTTCGCAACGATATGCAGCTATTTTAATGATATATTGTGGATTGTTTTTACTTGTAGTTTCTATTTCTGGATTGTTTTTCGATGTATCGGAAAGAAAAGGAGTTGCAATAGGTATGTTTTTTCTAATATCCAGCGTTATTGTGTTGATTTACAAAACAGAAACAGCAATTAAACAAAACTTTAATGATAAAGAGTAAACAAAAATCGTGGTTATTTTGGTTGCTGCAATTTGCTGGTTGGGGGTTTTTAGCCTTTACCAATGCTTGGGCAGTTTTGGTAATGAAACCAAATTTTGATAAGCGATATGTAATATTAAAAGCTCTTTTGTTTCTGTTTTCAGGAATTTTTGCAACAAGTTTAATTCGCAATTATTTAAAGCAACAAATTAGTTTTAAAAACCTTTCTGCAAACGAATTTAAAAAATTAGGAATTGCATTATTTTTTGGGGTAACCATATTCGTTTTGTTATTACTTTTAGACCTTCCACTTTATGGATATTTTATAGATAAGAATGAAAAATTTACTAATTTACAACTCTTTTCCACTATTTTAAATGCGTTTATTTTTGTGTTTTTTTGGATGCTAATTTACATTTCTGTAAAAATGTTGCATCGTTTACGAAAAGATCGTTTAGAACGTTTAGAGTTAGAAAAAACCTTAAAAGAATCGCAATTAAACACTTTAAAAGGACAAATAAATCCGCATTTTATGTTTAATAGTTTAAATAATATTCGTGGTTTAATGCTCGAGGATGTTGAAAAATCTAGAGAAATGATTACTAGACTTTCCGAAATGTTGCGATACTCGTTAATCAAAAGCAATTTAGATGTAATTTCCTTATCGGAAGAATTAGAAAATGTAGAAAATTATATCGAATTAAGTAAAATACAATTAGAAAATAGATTGCAATTCGATAAAAAAATAGATACCGAATTATTAGGAATTAAAATTCCTCCGATGCTTATTCAGATGTTATTAGAAAATGCTGTAAAACACGGTATTTCAAATTTAAATAATGGCGGAAAAATAGTTTTACAAATAAAAAAGACCAATGCTAATTTAGAAATATTAGTGCAAAAT
>CAMZLT010000059.1 GCA_947311745.1 uncultured Flavobacteriaceae bacterium
AGCATTAATATTGCTGTAATTATAGCAGATTTTCTTTTATATGTTGTGTCAAAAAATTTCATTTTATTTTGTTCGAACAGCTAAAGTGGATTTAATTCTATTTCTATTGGCAATATCCATTACAAATACGGCATCTTTCATAGGAACCGATTCTTCTACTCGTAATGTAATGCTTTTTCCAACTTTACTTTTTCCGACTTTGTTTAAGATTTCTCTTTCTAATCTACTTCTAGATACTTTTTTTCGGTTTACATAATACTCCTTATTTTTAGTAATACTAACAGTAACACTTTTACTTTGTGTTGTTTTACTAGATGATTTTGGTAATAACAAATCTATTGCTTCGGCAGAAACTAACGTCGATGCAATCATAAAGAATATTAATAATAAGAATACAATATCCGTCATAGATGACATATTGAATTCTGGTGTTACTTTATTTCGTCCTCGTATATTCATAGTTTGAGTGAATTATTACACCAATTTAGACAGGTTCATTAAGTAAATCTAAGAAATCTACAGATTGAGCTTCCATTTGATAGACAACTTTATTTGTTTTTACTACTAAATGATTGTATGCAATGTATGCGATAATACCAACAACCAAACCGCCAACCGTTGTAGTCATTGCAGTATATAAACCGTCAGCCATAGATTTTATATCAATAGATCCACCTGCATTTGCAATTTCAAAAATAGATAAAATCATTCCGATTACGGTTCCTAAAAATCCAATCATCGGAGCAACACCAGAAATTGTTGCTAGAATACTTACATTTTTTTCTAAACGATAAATCTCCAATCTACCTGCATTTTCAATAGCTGTATTAATATCCTCTAATGGTTTTCCAATACGAGAAATTCCTTTTTCAATTAATCGTGCTGTTGAGGATTTACTTTCTTGAGTACATAACATTCTTGCACCATCGAGGTTTCCACGCAGTACGTTATCACGAATTTGATTCATAAAATTTTTATCTACTTTTGATGCTGCTTTTATAGCAAATAATCGTTCAAAGTAAATGAATACAGCTACTACTAATAGTATAAATAAAACTGCCATTATAATCTGACCTCCTAAACCTCCATCCATTATTAAATCGTAAATGGATAATGTTTTTTCTGCACTTTCTTCGGCAGCTTTTTTAATTAATGATTTTTTTTGCAAAAGGAATAAAAATCCGTTCATATATTTAATTTTTAGTTATAACGAAAAATAAGTTGTTTTAGTATTATAAAGATTCCATAAATAATAAAAGAACATAACCAACTACAAATCCTATTGCAGCTAACCAAGTTATTTTTTTTAAGTACCAAATAAAATCAATTTTTTCCATTCCCATTGCTGCAACACCAGCAGCAGAGCCAATAATTAGCATACTACCACCTGTTCCTGCTGAAAAAGCTACTAAATGCCAAACTTCAGCATCCATAGGAGCAGTGTACATTCCCATTGAGGCTGCAACCAAAGGTACATTGTCAATGATTGCTGAAAGAACTCCTAATAGTAATACAACTACATTTTGACTAGGAATTACATCGTTTAAAACTTCTGCTAAATATCGAAGTGTACCAACTTGTTCGCCTGTTGAAATTGTACCATAAACTAATGATTCAAGAGCAGCCACAGACATTAAAATACCTAAAAAGAATAAAATACTAGACATTTCAATACGTGAAAGTGCTTTATGTGCAGAATATAAGTGCTTTCTTTCTTCTGAAAAATCTTCTTCTGGATGAATAAATTCGGATACTAACCAAACTACACCTAAACCTAACATCATTCCTATGTATGGAGGTAAATGTGTAATAGTTTTAAACACTGGAACAAAAATAATCATTCCTAAACCTAAAAATAGCATTTTTTTACTGCTTAATAATTTGTGTTTTCTTTCATCGTCTTTTATATCTACATTTATATTGCCTTTGAAAACAGGTAATAGTGTAGCAATAAAAGTAGGAACAATTGCTGCTGCAGTAGAAGGAATTATTAGGCGTTCTACTAAATGTGCTGCAGAAACGCGTTTACCAATCCAAAGCATTGTAGTGGTTACATCTCCGATTGGAGACCAAGCTCCACCAGCGTTTGCAGCAATTACAATAAGTCCTGCAAACCATAATCTTGTATTGCGGTCTTTTACTAATTTTCTTAGTAAAGTAATTAATACGATGGTTGCCGTTAAGTTATCTATAATTGCCGATAATAAAAAAGCAATAATTACCATTATCCATAGTAATTTCTTTTTACTTTTTGCTTTAATCCAATTTTTTATGATATCAAAACCTTGGTGTAAATCTACAATTTCAACAATAGTCATTGCTCCAATTAAGAAAATCAATATTTCAGCAGTTTTTCCTAAATGATGTAATAATAAATTGTGGAACCCTTCTTCTGCATGTTCTTTATTAGAAAGAAAATTAAATACATTTTCGTGTCCGTCAATTAGATTAAACCAACCGTTATGAAATCCTATTGCGAGCAAAGCCCACATTATTGCAGCCATTAATAAAGCAGGAACAGTTTTATCTACTTTTAAAGGATGTTCTAAAGTGATTGCTAAGTATCCTAATACAAAGATTAATATAATAATTGCTGTCATTTTATTTGTTTAAGGTTAAATTAATTTTTTTAAGGCGATTTCAAACGCTGTTTTGCAAATATCTTTTTTACTAGCGTTTCTATCGTGTACTTTTTGAATTGCTTTGCGTATAATATTTGAGGTATCGTTAAAAATAGCTTGATCTTGCATAGGCAAGTCAATTCTATTTTCCATTAAATAGGCAAAAACTCTGGCAATACCACAATTGGAAATAAAATCAGGTAATAAACTTGTTTTCTGATCGGTATATTCCATTATTGGTCCAAAAAATATTTCTTTGTCTGCAAAAGGAACATTTGCACCTGGAGAAATTACTTCTAAACCTGTTTCAATCATTTGACTTATTTGATCCTTTGTTACTAATCTTGAAGCAGCAGCAGGAATAAATATTTCGGCAGGTAAAGACCATATTTTTTCGTTCATTTCATTAAAAGGAATCATTTTATCTGAAACAAGTGTATTGCCATCTTTATTTCTAAATAATTCTGTCATTTCCTCTAAAGAGAATCCATTTTCATTAATAACACCACCAACTCTGTCAATGATACCCACAACTTTAGCTCCTAATTGAGTTAAATAGTATGCAGCACCAGAACCAACATTACCAAAACCTTGTACAATTGCTCGTTTTCCTTTAATATTTCCGCCATAAATATCGTAATAATGTTTTACAGCTTGTACAACACCATAACCAGTTAGCATATCCGCAACGGTATATTTTTTAGATAAGTCAGGTGTAAACCGTGCATCCTCTAAAACTTTAATAACGCCAAGTCGCAATTGACCAATTCGATTAATTTTATCTGCTTCGGTTGGTTTAAAATGCCCGTTAAAAATCCCTTCTTGCGGATGCCATACACCGCAGCTTTCTGTAATTGGAATAACATCGTGAATTTCATCTACATTCAAATCACCACCTGTTCCGTAATAATGTTTTAATAAAGGGGTTACTGCTTTGTACCAACGCTCTAAAACACCTTTTTTACGAGGATCTCTAGGGTCAAAATTAATTCCTGATTTTGCTCCACCGATTGCAGGTCCAGAAACGGTAAATTTGACTTCCATTGTTTTTGCCAAGGAAAGAACTTCATTCATATCTAAGCCTTTTCGCATTCTAGTTCCTCCACCTGCAGCACCACCTCTAAGCGAGTTTATAACAGTCCATCCTTCTGCTTCGGTTTCTTGGTCTTTCCAATGAAAAACTATTTCTGGTTGCTTGTTTTCGTATTTTTTGAGTAATTCTTTCATTTTCGACTAAAATTGTTGATTTTTAAAAAAAAGTTGCACAAATATAATTTTTTTATTCATATATGAGATAGAATATACAGAATAGTTTGTTTCTTAATAATAAAAATATTTAATACTAATTTTACTTCAGTAATTTTTCTAAATAATGCTCGGTTACATCAAAATCGGATTTTAATTGCTCAATTTTTTTTGATATTTGGTTTCCATCTATATTTTTACTTGATTTTTTGCCAACTAGCATAACGTTTTTTCTAGTATGTTCGTTTGAAACAAATTCGAATATTTTAGTTTGATAATTTTCTTTTTCTAAAAACAAGGCACGCATGGTGTCGGTTAGCATCTCGTATTGCCTTTCCTTAAAAATACCATATTTTAAAATCGGATTTTTTGGTTCTTTTCCTTTTAATTGTTGTCGGATTTGTTTGTGGCAACAAGGAGCAGTTACGATTAATGATGCGTTTGAAGTTATACCTTTATATAAAGCATCATCGGTTGCAGTATCACAAGCATGTAGTGCAATTAAAATATCAATTCGTTTGTTGGTATATTTTTCAATTGGTTTGCACTCAAAAATTAAATTAGTAAAATCACATTTTTTAGCAATGTCGTTACAATAATTTACCAATTTTGGTCTAAGTTCAATACCAGTAACGGTTATATTTAAATTTTTGGTGTTTTTTAGAAAATCGTATAGTGCAAAAGTTAAATATCCTTTTCCAGATCCCATATCTACAATATTAATTTGTTTTGGAAGGCTAGAAGTCGCAATTAAATTATCTATAATTTCTAAATATTTATTAATCTGACGGTATTTATCTGCCATTTTCGGAATCACATTTCCATTTGTATCGGTAACACCAAGAAATTCTAAATATTTTCCATTTACAACTCTTTTTTGCTTTGGTTGGTTATGTGTTTCAGGTAATTTATTTTTAAAACTAGGATGCTGTTCTTTTATGGTAATTTTTTTCTTTTTAGAAATAAAAACTTGCACATCTTTTTGTAATGTAAATAGCGTGGCAAATCGAAAGTTATCTTGTAGTAATTCCGTAAATAAATTGGTCATTTCCGTAAAAGAATAATTTTTTACTTGATCGTTAGTTTGATAGCGATATGTAAACGAAAACCAATCTTTTTCTTTTATTTTTATAAGTCTAACATATACATTTTGTAAATCATTTCGTTTACTTAACGGTTTGCTTAATGTAATTTTAACAAAGTTGTCTTGTTGTATGCTTTCTGCAATTTTTTCAAAAAAAAGGTCTAAATTTTCCATGCAGCAAAGATAAGTTTTATTTTTTGGAGATTATCATCGTTAGAAATAAAATAATCTTACTTTTGCACGCTTTGAAACGAAGTACTTATGAATGCATTTATTACCAAACATACGGCAAATGCCAAAAATGATATTTTATCAGGAATAACCGTAGCATTAGCTTTAGTTCCAGAAGCTGTTGCTTTTGCCTTTGTTGCAGGAGTCGATCCTTTAGTTGGACTATACGCTGCATTTATGATTGGTTTGATAACTGCCATTTTTGGAGGTAGACCTGGAATGATTTCAGGTGCAACAGGTGCTCTAGCTGTTGTTATGGTTGCCTTAGTAAAGCAAGGAAATGCTTTAGGTAATCCTTCTGAACACTTGGGTTTGTATTATCTATTTGCAACGGTAATTTTAATGGGAATCATTCAAATGATGGCTGGTGTTTTAAAATTAGGGAAATTTGTTCGGTTAATTCCGCATCCTGTTATGATGGGATTTGTAAATGGATTAGCAATTGTTATCTTTTTATCGCAATTAGGAATGTTTAAAGAACAAATTGGTAATGAAAAAATTTGGATGCATGGTTCTAAATTATATTTAATGATAGGATTGGTAGGATTAACGATGTTTTTAATGTATATAATTCCTAAAATAAGTAAAAAAATACCTGAAGCATTAGTTGCTATTTTAGTCGTTTCATTACTTGTAATTTATGGCAATTTTGATGTTGCAACAGTTGGTAGTTTTATTAAAGATGGTGGTGGTTCTGGTTTAAAAGGAAATTTACCACAATTTCAATTTGAGTTATTTAATAAAATTCCATTCACATGGGAAACCATTAAATTTATAGGACCATATGCTGTGATTTTAGCAGCTATTGGTTTAATAGAATCTTTAATGACATTGAATTTAGTAGATGAGTTAACCGAAACTCGTGGAAATTCAAATCGTGAATGTTTGGCACAAGGTGGAGCAAATATTATTACAGGTCTTTTTGGAGGAATGGGTGGTTGTGCTATGATTGGTCAATCTATTATTAATATAAAAGGTGGTGGTCGTGGTAGATTATCAGGTATTGTAGCAGCGATTTTATTGTTGGTATTTATTCTTTTTGCCTCTAGTTTGATAGAGCAAGTTCCTATCGCAGCACTCGTTGGTGTGATGTTTATGGTAGTAATCGGAACTTTTGCATGGTCTAGTTTTAGAATTTTACATAAAATACCTGTTGCAGACGCTTTGGTTTTGATAACCGTATCCTTAGTAACCGTTTTTAAGGATTTAGCAGTTGCCGTAATTGTAGGGATTATCATGTCTGCTTTAGTTTTTGCTTGGGAAAATGCAAAGCGTATTCGAGCAAGAAAAACTTTACGTTCGGATGGCACTAAATTATATGAAATTTATGGTCCTTTATTTTTTGGAAGTATTCAGGCTTTCAATAGTAAATTTGATGTTAAAACAGATCCAGAAAAAGTAGAAATTGATTTTTTAGAATCTAAAATATCCGATCACTCTGCTATTGAAGCACTTTTTAATTTGGTAGGACGCTATCAAAAAGCAGGAAAAAAAGTAAAATTAAAACATCTTTCCGAAGAATGTAAATCTATAATGTTAAAAGCATCACCAAAATTTTTAGATGTTATTGAAAATAGTATTGATGATCCTAGATACCATGTAATGACAGATGCAGATTTAATTTAAAATTAGTTGCACTAAATTTTTATTTTTTGATTTTAATTCTATCTAAAAAGAAAATAGTAATTTTGAAAATCAAAAGAAATATAAAATGCAAAAGCAATTAATAGAATGCGTGCCAAATATTAGTGAAGGTCGTGATTTAGAAAAAATAAAAGCCATAGCAAATGTAGTAGAAACTGTTGATGGTATAAAATTATTAGATGTAGATCCTGGTGCAGCAACTAATCGTACCGTAATTACCTTTGTTGGCGAACCACAAAAAGTAATTGAAGCGGCTTTTTTACTAATTAAAAAAGCAAGTGAATTGATTGATATGAGCAAACATTCAGGTGAACATCCAAGATTTGGAGCAACCGATGTTTGTCCGTTAGTGCCAATTTCAGGAATTACTTTAGACGAAACTGCAAAATATGCACAAAAACTTGGCGAACGAGTAGGAAAGGAGTTGGAAATTCCTGTCTATCTGTACGAAAATGCTGCACAAGAGGAAAAACGTAAAAATTTAGCAAATTGTAGATCAGGAGAGTATGAAGGTTTAAAAAAGAAACTATCCGATTCTAATTGGAAACCAGATTTTGGACCAAGTGAATTTACAAAAAAAGTTAGCAAAACAGGAGCAACTGCAATTTCGGCACGAGATTTTTTAATTGCTTATAATGTAAACTTAAATTCTACTTCTACACGTAGAGCAAATGCGATTGCTTTTGATATTCGTGAAAATGGTAGAGCAAAAACCGAAAACGGAAGACCAAATGGTAAAAAAGTATTAGATGAAAATGGAGAAGTAGTACGAATCCCAGGAAAATTAAAAGCCGTAAAAGGAATAGGTTGGTTTATAGAAGAATACGGAATTGCACAAATATCGTATAATTTAACCAATATTAGTATAACTTCTATGTATGAAGCGTTTTACGAAACTTGCATAGCTGCCGAAAAGCGAGGTTTACGTGTAACGGGTTCTGAGCTAATAGGTTTGATACCTTTACAAGCAATGCTTGATGCTGCAGATTTTTACTTATTAAAGCAAGAACGTTCGTTAGGTATTTCAGAATCTGAAAAAATTAAAATTGCTATAAAATCTTTAGGTTTAGACGATTTAAAACCATTTAACCCAAACGAAAAAATTATTGAATACGTTTTAAAAGATGCCAATACAAAGCAGTTAATAGATTTAACCTTAACTGATTTTGCAGATGAAACAGCAGGTGAGTCCATGGCTCCAGGTGGTGGAAGTATTTCTGCTTATGTAGGAACTTTAGGTGTTGCTTTAGGTACAATGGTTGCTAATCTTTCGGCACACAAACGTGGTTGGGATGATAAATGGCAATACTTTTCAGAATGGGCAGAAAAAGGACAAAAATACAAAGAAACACTTTTAGCCTTAGTAGATGAAGATACAAATGCTTTTAATAAAATTATTGATGGCTTTAGGATGCCAAAATCTACGGATTCAGAAAAACAAGCACGAACTTTAGCTATTGAAGAAGCTACAAAATACGCAACAGAAGTGCCTTTTAAAGTTATGGAAACTGCTCAAAAATCTATGGAGGTAATGGTAGAAATGGTTAAAAACGGTATTAAAAACTCCCTTTCAGATGCAGGAGTTGGTGTTTTATGTGCTAGAACAGCTTGTTATGGAGCATTTTTTAACGTTCGTATCAATGCAAAAGATATAAAAGACAGAAAATTTGCAGAGGATATCATCGCAAAAGCAGAAAATATAATGGATAAAGCCATTCAAACCGAAAAAGAAATTATAGAATATATAAATTCGCAGATATAATGAATTAGGAATGCTTAGCAATTAAAAAAATATTGTATAAATTATAAAAATATGAAAAGAATACTGTTGTATATTTTTACTTTAATGTTTGTAAACATCTATTCACAAAAGAAATACGAAGCGATGATGTTGGATACAAAAATTAATTTTTATGATGTTGTGCAAGAAGGAGAAACTTATTTTAAGACACATAATAAAAATAAGAAGGGTTCTGGTTGGAAAGATTTTAAGCGATGGATGAATAATAATGAATATAAATATTATCCATCAGGAGATAGAAGTCGTGTAGATCCTTTGTTTGTAGAAAAAGCGTACACCTCTTTTTTAAAGGAAAAACCAAAAACAAATAGAATTGCAAATTTTGATAACGGATGGAATGAATTAGGTCCGAGATATATCGATAATGTCGTAGGAGGATATTCTACAGGATTAGGAAGAATAGAAGACTTTTATATAGATGCAACTAATACGAATAAAATGTATATTGCTTCTAGAAGTGGTGGTCTTTGGAAAACATTAGATGGAGGAATTTCTTGGGAAGCCTTGACAGATTTTGTACTTGCAACAGGTGTAACCAGTTTTACAGTATCTCCAACTAATTTTAATGAGATTTTTATTAATGTATCTAATTCTAAAAATAATTTTTCTAATGGTGTATATCATTCAATTGATGGAGGTAATTCTTGGACAATCTCAAATTTTAATCCAGTAAATTTGGGATTTGGAGGTTTAGGCGATAATTTTATAGTAAATAGTATTCAGTACCATCCAACGGTTAGTAATTTAATTTTTATTTCAACAAATAAAGGGATTTATAAATCTACCGATAATCTAAATACTTGGAGTGTTTTATACCCAAATTCTGATATTCGTGATGTCGTTTTTCATCCAACTAATCCTTCTATTATCTATTTTAATGGAAGTGTGGAAAATGATACTTCTACTTTTGTGTATTTTTCTAATAATCAAGGTTTAAGTTATACAAAATCAAACAGTCTTAGCGGAAATACTGGTTTATTTGTTCATTTATCTACAAGCCAAGCTTGTCCGAATTGTGTATATGCTATTTCGTATTATGGAATTTGGAAATCTACAAATAATGGAACGTCATTTTCATATCTAAATGCTTCAAACGTGTACACGTTAGACTTTGTAGTGAGTGATTTGGATAATACAATAATGCTTACTGGTGGTGCTGATATAGTTATTTCAGAAGATGAAGGTCAAACATTTAATCAAGTTACTAATTGGAATTTGTTGCAAGGTAATGGAGATGTAAGTTCTAATCAAACAGCTTTTAATACAAATACAGACTATGTACATGCAGACTTACGTAAAGCAAAATGTATTCATGGTGTTTTTTATGTTGCAACTGATGGGTTTTTATCTAAAAGTAGCGATAATGGTGTAACTTGGGAAAGACTTAATCAAGGTGTCGGCATTAGAGAAAATTATAAACTTGGTGTAAGCCAATCTAATTACAATGTTACTGTTTGCGGTTCACAAGATAATGGAACAAGTATTAAAAAAGAAAATGGCTGGACAGAATTTTTTGGAGCAGATGGAATGGAAGCAATTGTTCATCCATTAAACGAAAATTGGATAATTGCAAGCTATCAAGATGGTGGTAGGGTTCGAACAAAAAACGGAATGATTTTAGAATCCGATGTTACACCAATAAATGCTTCTGCAGATTGGGAAGCTCCTCTTGCGTATTATCCTAATAGTCCAATGACTGTTTTTGATTTTAGAACGATTGTTTATAGAAGTTTAGATTTTGCTTCTGCCTATTCTTATTTAGGTAATATTTTTAATTTTAATACAATAAAACAAGCAGCAATAGCCGAAAATAATTCGGATATAATATTAATTTCTGATAATAATAAGATTTTAAAATCTATTGATGGAGGGTTTAATTGGATTGATATTACAGGTACTTTACCAAATGAAATCATTCAAGATATTGCTTTTGATCCAAAAGATGATGATACATTTATTGTTAGTTATGCTACATATCAAAATAACAATCAAAAAATATTTTTAACCACAAACGGAGGAACTTCTTGGGCAAATATTACGTATAATTTAGGTGATTTACCAATTCATTCTGTTGTAATAGATCACACTGCAGATAAAAATATTTATATAGGCTCGGAAATAGGAATCTATACCAAACCTATGAATGCTACAATTTGGAATCTATATAACCAAAATTTACCAAATGTTGCCATTGAAGAATTGGAAATTATGTATGGCTCAAATACTATACGAGCAGCAACTTGGGGTAGAGGTCTTTGGGAATACAGCTTGGTTAATAGAAATAATTTTCCAGCAATACAAACAATTGATATTACTAGTGAACCAACAGATGATCAGCCAAAATATGGCATTGATCAATTCGTAACAGCAACCATTGATTATGATGCTACATTAACAGATGTACATCTAGCATGGTCTGTTAATAATTTGAATTTTGATCATATCATTACAATGACTAACACTTCTGGGAATATTTGGGTTTCAGATACTGCAATTCCAAATTATGCACAAGGAAGTAAAATTTATTTTAAAGTATTTGCCACAGGAAATAATAATGATACATCAGAAACCTATAAATTTATGTATAAAGTGAAACCATACGGTTACTGTAACGTACAATCGCAATATTTAAATGTATTTATTTCAAATGTAACTTTTAATACTATAAATAATAATTCAGCTGGAAATGAATACCAAGATTTCACTTATATAGCAACCGATGTAATTAAAGGACAAGTATATGATTTTAATGTTACATATACGGATAATTCTCCTTATGATCAAGTGGCAGTTTGGATAGATTTTAATCATGATACGGATTTTAACGATGCTGGTGAAGAATTTATACTTCAAGAAGGTTTGGGTAGCAATTCACCATATACATACAGTATTCCTATTCCTAACGATGCTACACTTGGTCAGACGAGAATGCGAGTTCGTGTACTAAATAGATCTTATGAAAGTTTTATTCCTTCATGTGGAACTACTGTTACTGGTGAAACAGAGGATTACACCATAAATATTTTAGATAATAATGTAAGTGTTTCCGAAAACAATTTTAGTGATTCACTAAGTGTTTTTCCCAATCCAACATCCAAAAAAATACATATAAATTTAGGAAATATGCATAAAAATATTTCTATAAAAGTAAGTAATGCTTTAGGACAAATAATCACTTTAAAAAAATATTTAAACATTGAAAATATTGATTTAGAACTGAATGCAAAAGCTGGTTTGTATTTTATAGAAATCAAATCGGAAAAAGGTAAAAAGGCAATTTTTAAAATTGCATTAAAAAAATAACTATTCTATGAGCTACAAAAAAGGATTAGCATACGCAAAAGAACAAGATTCTTTAGACGAATTGAAAAAATACAGAAATCAATTTTATCTACCAACTGATAAAAATGGAAAAGAATTAATTTACTTTTGTGGTAATTCACTTGGTTTACAACCAAAACAAACCAAAGAGTATATCGATCAAGAATTGAATGATTGGGAAAAATTTGGTGTAGAAGGACATACAGATGCGAAAAATCCTTGGTTACCATATCATGAATTTTTAACCGATTCTATGGCTAAAATAGTAGGAGCAAAGCCTTTAGAAGTAGTTATAATGAATACCTTAACTACTAATCTACACTTGCTAATGGTTTCTTTTTATAAGCCAACCAAAGCAAAATATAAAATTGTAGTAGAATCCGATGCTTTTCCTAGTGATAAATATGCAGTAGAATCGCAATTAAAACATCATGGATTTGATCCAAATGAAGGGCTTATTTTATGGAAACCAAGAAAAAATGAAGAATTATTACGAATAGAGGATTTAGAAAATATCCTTGAAGAACAAGGCGATGAAATAGCATTATTACTAATCGGTGGTGTTAATTACTATACAGGTCAATATTTAGATTTAAAAAGAATTGCAAAAATAGGACATGCAAAAAATTGTATGGTAGGAATAGATTTGGCTCATGGTGTAGGTAATATTCAACCAAATTTACACGATTCAGGTGTTGACTTTGCTGCTTGGTGTACCTAT
>CAMZLT010000060.1 GCA_947311745.1 uncultured Flavobacteriaceae bacterium
AAATGAAGGGAAACAAGATTATGTTTGGGCAACTTCTTGGGGAGTAACAACACGATTAATTGGTGCTTTGGTAATGACGCATTCCGATGATTTAGGCTTGGTATTACCGCCAAATTTAGCTCCAATTCAGGTGGTAATTGTTCCGATTTATCGAAATGATGAGCAGCTAGATGCTATTGCAAAAGTGGCAAACGAAATGGTTGCAGAATTTAGAAAAAGAGATATTTCAATTAAATTTGATAATCGAACGACGCATAAGCCAGGGTTTAAATTTGCAGAATATGAGCTTAAAGGAGTACCTCTACGTATTGCAATTGGACCAAAAGATTTGGAAAAAGGAACTGTTGAGTTAGCAAGGCGAGATACTTTAGAAAAGCAATTTGTTAATCAAGATGCTATTTACACTAAAGTAGAAGGCTTATTGGTTGAAATTCAAGATAATTTATATAAAAAAGCATTAAATTATAGAGATTCGCATATTACAGAGGTAGATACTTTTGCGGAATTTAAAGAAATCTTAGAAAATAAAGGAGGATTTATTTCTGCTCATTGGGACGGGACAATCGAAACAGAAAAAGAAATAAAAAATTTAACTAAAGCAACAATTCGTTGTATTCCGTTAGATTCTGAAAATGAGGAAGGTAAATGTGTTCTAACAGGTAAGAAATCTGTTAGGCGTGTTTTGTTTGCAAAAGCATATTAAATTTTTTTAAATTTTTTTCGAAAAATGTTTGGAGAATAGAAAAAATGGATTACTTTTGCAACCGCATTACAAGATGATGTATGAAGTATGGCCCGTTCGTCTATCGGTTAGGACCTCAGGTTTTCATCCTGGAAAGAGGGGTTCGATTCCCCTACGGGCTACTTTTTTATAAATAAAAATATATATTGAATAATGGCAAATCATAAGTCAGCACTTAAAAGAATTAGAAGTAATAACAAAAAAAGACTTCGTAACAAATTACAACACAAAACTGCACGTAATGCGGTTAGAGATTTACGTAATGAAACAGATGCTTCAAAAGCAGCTGAGATGTTAACATCTGTTATCGCTAAAATTGATAAATTAGCAAAAAAGAATATTATTCATAAGAATAAAGCTGCTAATTTAAAATCAAAATTAACTAAAAGAGTTGCAGCTTTAGCTTAGTTCTTTAAGTATTAAAATACATTTTAAAAATCGTTTAAATTTTAAATTTAAACGATTTTTTATTTTCGTTTTTTTCGTCTTTTACTGTTTCTTTTTTTATTAGAAGGAAATTCTGATGGTAACGAAAGTTGTGTGTGTCTTTTCCTTCCTTTTAAAACACTTGTATAGCCACCTTTTTTAGAGAGATTATTTGTTTTGTTATTATTGTTTTGCGGTATTAACTTGTCTAATAAATCTTTTCTGTTAGATTTGGTTAGGATGTTTCTAATCCATTTTTGATTATCTTTTTTGTACCAAAAGAAAAAACGATGTTGATCTTCGCGATCTTTTTTAGATTTAGGAGTGTTTATCTTTTCTAAAGTATATGGATGATAACCGCTGTAATAGATTACTGTAGCAACAGTCATTGGAGTAGGAGTAAAGCCTTGCACTTGTTCTAATTGAAATCCCATATCTTTGGTTTCAGCAGCCAAATTTGCCATATCCTCTAATTCACTTTTTGGATGGCTAGAAATGAAATACGGAATAAGTTGTAATTTTAAATTCTTAATTTTATTTATCTTATCGAATCGTTTTTTAAATATATGAAAATATTCAAAAGATGGTTTTCGCATTAATTTTAGAACATTATTTGAGGTATGTTCAGGGGCAACTTTTAATCTTCCAGAAACATGTTTGGTCATTACTTCCTCTGTGTATTCGTCCAATTCTTTTTGATCGGCATTTTTGTTGAATTCTTTTACTAGCATATCGTAGCGGATACCACTTCCGATGAAAGATTTTTTAATTTTAGGATGTTTATCTACAGCTTTATAAATATCCGTAAGTGCTTTGTGTGAGGTGTCTAAATTACTACAAATGACGGGGTTTATACAAGATGGAGCAACGCATTTATCACAAATTGCTTGTATCTTTCCTTTCATTTTGTACATATTTGCAGAAGGACCGCCAATATCGGATAAATAGCCTTTAAAATCAGGCATTTTAGTTACTTTATCTACTTCTTTTAATATAGATTCTTTACTTCTACTTGCTATAAATTTCCCTTGATGTGCAGATATGGTACAGAAACTACAACCTCCAAAACAACCACGATGGATATTTATTGAAAATTTTATCATTTCAAAAGCAGGAATGGGTCCTCGTTTATTGTATTTTGGATGTGGTAATCTTGTAAAGGGTAAATCAAAAGATGCGTCAATTTCCTTTTCGGTCATTGTTGGATACGGAGGGTTGATAACCAATATTTTTTCTGCTACTTCTTGAATAATTCTCCTTCCAAAGGTTTTATTGGATTCTTGTTCAATAATTTTAAAATTTGAAGCAAACGTTTTTTTATCGTTAATACAAGCTTCGTGAGATGCAATTATAACGTCTTTCCAGTTTTTATTTTTTTGTAATGCAGTGTTTTTATCTTGTAAATATGCTGTTTGTTTTATGGTTTTTAATGAAGAAAACGGCACTCCTTTTTTGAGTAATGAAACAATTTCTCGTAAGGGTTGTTCTCCCATACCATAAACTAGCATATCGGCATTTGACCAAGTAAGAATGTTAGGTTTTAGTGTATCACTCCAATAATCGTAATGCGTAACTCTTCTTAATGAAGCTTCTATTCCTCCGATGATTACTGGTACATCAGGAAATTTTTCTTTAAGTATTTTTGAGTAAACAATGCTTGCATAATCTGGTCTAAAGCCTTTATCTCCATTTGGGGTGTAGGCATCTTTATCTCTTTTACGCTTACTTGCCGTATAATTGCTAACCATTGAGTCCATTGCTCCAGCAGTTATGGCAAAAAATAAATTTGGTTTACCAAGTTTTACAAAATCTTGTAAATTATCGTGTACACTTGGTTGCGGAACAATAGCAACTTTTAAACCATAACTTTCTAAAATTCGTCCAATAACCGCAGCACCAAATGATGGATGATCTACATAAGCATCTCCACTAAATAAAATAACATCAAGTGTATTCCAATTGCGTAGTTTAACCTCTTTGTTTGTTGTTGGAAGCCAATCGGAAAGCCTTAGATTTGTTTGCATTTTTGTTTAAAAAATAACGGTTTCATCAATCAAAAAAGTAGATAATGAAACCGTTAGTGTGTTATTGGTTAAAAATTAATTTTAATTCTTAATTTTAATATTTATTGGTTCAATATTTCGTAATCTTCCTCCAGAACTTGAAACAACGGTTATGTCAAATATTTTAACACGTTGTCCTTTTCGTAATTGACTTACATACTTTTTAGCTCTTGCATCTAGTTTGTTACCCCGAACTTTAATTTTCTTTTTACCA
This sequence comes from uncultured Flavobacteriaceae bacterium, assembly GCA_947311745.1. Lineage (GTDB taxonomy): Bacteria > Bacteroidota > Bacteroidia > Flavobacteriales > Flavobacteriaceae > S010-17. The sequence goes on from CAMZLT010000060.1 coordinate 3,446, forward strand.
TTAAAGTTTATAGAGAAGCTAACACACTTGTATTTTGTGTTTGAATCGAAATGTAAAGCACCAATTGTAGCAACACTTAGTGTTCGTTTAGATAAAATTAAGTAACCAAATTCACCTCTAATAGTACCCGCAAGTCTAACTTTTGTTTCGTCAAATGCAGGTGTTTCAGGTATGTTAGAAACAGGGGCGTTTGCAACAGGATTATTAGGGTCGCTACCTTCGTAACGGTATTTTCTAATTACGGAATAGGTACTGTTAAATCGTATTTGTACAGGTTCGCCTTCCTCCATAATGGTAAAGACACCAGCAAGAGGGTGTTCGCCAACTCCTGGAGCTCTAAAGTTTAGATCTATCTGTCCTTCGCTTAAAAATTGGTCTTTAACTTTTACACCGTTTACAATAACGTTTTCTGGTGTTACGGAGGTGTCAAATCTACCTAATAAAATTTTACCTTTTACTTTTTCGCCTTCTAAATAGGCATTTTTATTTAATTGAACAATACCTATAAAATTACGTAAGGCAAGTTCTCTTTCAAATTCACCGCTAATCATTGAGGATAACAATTCAGATTGGATTAGTTGTAAATCTGTTTGCATTTGTGATAAATTGGTAATAGAAGTAATGGCAGGAAATCCTTTAAATTTTAAATTTAACCACGGAATTTTTTTATCGTTACTACCTGTAATATCTTCAATTCTAAAACGAGCATTTACTAAGGATGAGATAGAAGCAAAACCTCTACCTAAAGCACTTGCGATATCGGTTTTGTAATTAGTTATTTTATCTATAAACTCTTGACCTCTAGCTGTTTTTTCTTCACCTATAAAAAATAAATCGTCAACAAATTTACTATCGCTTAGTTTACTGTAATCGGTTCTATCTTCACCTTGTTCAAAATGCGCAGCATAAATTTCGTCTTTTAAATCTTCTAAATAATTATAAAAATCACTAGATATACGATCTACTTTTTCTGCACGAATTTTAATTGGTTTGTATTTTTTTGGATCTTCTTCTATTTTAAATTCTAGTAGCTGTTGGTAAATTTCGTTTCTTACGTTTAATACTTGATTAGATTCTTCCAGTTTCTCGTTCATGAATCCAAATGCCGAAATTACTTTTTTGTCTTTACACGAACTAACAAGTATTAGAAATAGGAGGGAACTTAATAGTATAATTTTTTTCATATTGTAAATTTAGTTGTAAAAAATGTTATTTAATAACAAATATAAAATAATGTACAAACTTACAAAAAATGTTAGATTATTTATTGAATTACTGTAAAATAATAAAAAGCGTCTTGAAAAGACAAGACGCTTTTTATTTTTTTTTAGATTTAAAAACTTACAATTTAATAAATTTTGTAGTTAAAACTTGTCCGTTTTCTAGGGTAGCTTTTACGATTAAAATTTGTCCTTGATTAAAGGTTTTATTTAATAAAAAGTTACTAGAATTTGCATCCATATCGATAACTAATCTACCAAGTGTATCAAGAGCTTTTAGGTTTTTGATAATACTTCCGTCAAGCATGTTTACTTTAGCTTGTGTTTCGTTAAAATTGGAAACGATTAAGTTTGTATTCGCTATATTATTGTTATCTACATTTAAAGGGGTTCTACTAAATACAATTTCAAAACGAGTGTTATTTTCACCAGTATTGTTTATTGCAAAGTTGTAATCACTTATTTTTAAATCGTGGGTTATGTTTAATACATGATCAACTACGTATATATTGGTATCTGTTAAGTTTTCAATATTAGCAATACTTATAGATAAATCTGTAATTGCAGGGTCGTTAGCAATAAATCCAATAGGAATTGATGTGGATTCGTTAATAAGGCCAGTATCGTTAATTGCTAATTTCTGATTATCTGCATTTAGCGAATAGAAACTAGTGCCAAAAGTTGTACTTAGTGGTTTTTTAGCATCGTATTTAGCATCGAAGTTTGACGTACCATTATTGGTGAAATTTAATAAGATATTACTGTTGTATCCTAGGCTATTCCCTAAATTAATCCATACTTTATCCTCGTTTGCATCGTTTGGTATTCTAAATTCATTGTTACCAGTTGTTGTACGCATACTATTGTTAAAAGTAAGTGTACCAGCAGCATTTGCATTAACAAAAAAGCCTTGTCCTGTTGCGGCAATACCAGCATGTGTACCACCAGTTGGAGCATTAGTACAGCCACCTAAATTACAAACAATATAATCATCACCGGCAAAACCAGTAGTAGTTGTAGTGTCAAGAGCAGAATCATGTGTCCAAATCATTACATCATTTATCGTATTAGATGCAATAAGACCTGTTGTACCAATTAAGTCTAATCCAGAAGGATATGGGTTAGCAACTAAAGTAGCGTCATCATCTCCATTAGGAACTGTTGGTTCGTGTGTGCCTACATCTAAAACAAGCGGTCTGGTAATAACACCATTGTTAAAATGCCCATTAAAATTCATTGTTTGTGTAGTACTTGTATTTGCCGTAGTAGGACTTACTGCATACCCAACTCCAGCACCCATTGTAGTATTTGCGGTAGTACCAGTGCCTAGGTAGTGCCAAAATTGCGTTGTTTCATTAAAATCCCATACTTCTTGCCCCCAAGCAAACACGTTATTGGTGTTTTCGTTTTGCACAGGTGAACCGATGTAGGTATATCTAGATTCGTCTTGCAATACAGTTGTTTTCACTACTGCTTTTGAAGCAAAAGGTGTCCCTGTTATTGTAGCAAAATCATTTATTTGTACTAAAGAACCATTATTGACAACAGTAATTCTACCATTGTTTATAATATCATTTTTAACTCGTACGTATATTCCTGTGTTTGCAGGATCATTAATTATTAAATTACCACTTTGTGTAACTTCTAATGTACAAGCTTCAATAGTTCCGCTAACACTAACGGCATAGTAACTTTCAATTATTACTTCTTTAGAGGCATCAGGTAAAATACCGTTTACCCATCCACCGTTATATCTTGCAATTCCGCCATTACAACCACATAAGGAGTTATGATTACCAAAGTTGTTAAGGTTGTAAGCTGCAACAATCCATTCTGAATCTTGTGTATTTGTTCCTGCACTAGATATCCAATCTGTATTTGGATTTTGCACAGTGTATTTACGAATTAAAGTGTGGTTTTTTGTAGCATTAGTAACTCCTGCTACATCCCAACCATTACCTGGATCTGTTCCGTTAGTTCCGATAGCATCTATTAGGTTGAATGTTGTTCCTGAACCACCATTATATGCTAAACCAATTGCGTCATCACCATTAAAATTCATAATATTTGAATTGTAATCATCTGCATTTGGCACATCACCACTATTGTTTGCGATGGTATACGTTCCGTTTGGAGGAATGCTTCCATTTAAAGCATAAGTTGCTTCTGGCCAATTACCACCATTGGTTATTTTCCATAATTTATAATTGGATAAATTAATACTTGCTATTGTAGGATTGTATATTTCTATATATTTTCCATTTCCGCTTGTTGGTTCTCCGTATTCGGAAATTAAGAGTTGTAAGCATGGAGCAGTAACTGTACCATCCACTGTGATGTTTACAGTAGTTGCACCAGTACTTTCCAAAAGGATATTGTCTCCGTAATTTCCAACGGCAAGTCCACTTTGTAAAATAACATATACTGTTTGGTTAACACTTCCATTAGTTTGTGCTAAGGTTAAAGTGTTTGTGTATGGACCACCAGCAGTTAAAGAAAACAAGTGGTTGTCGTTAAATGTACCAACTGAAATGTCGTTTGTTAAATTTGTTCCTGTAACAGATAATGTTTGTTCAGCCGAAGGACCATTTCCTATTTCGTAAGTAAAACCTGTTAATGCTGTTGGTGTAGCGGTAATCGTTGGTGCAGGAGCAGTAACTGTACCATCTACTGTGATGTTTGCAGTAGTTGCACCAGTACTTTCCAAAAGGATATTGTCTCCGTAATTTCCAACGGCAAGTCCACTTTGTAAAATAACATATACTGCTTGGTTAATACTTCCATTAGTTTGTGCTAAGGTTAAAGTGTTTGTGTATGGACCACCAGCAGTTAAAGAAAACAAGTGGTTGTCGTTAAATGTACCAACTGAAATGTCGTTTGTTAAATTTGTTCCTGTAACAGAAAATGTTTGTTCAGCCGAAGGACCATTTCCTATTTCGTAGGTAAAACCTGTTAATGCTGTTGGTGTAGCAGTAATTGTTGGATTATTATTTGCAGGTATTCCTTTTATTATAAAATTATCCATTGCAATTTCTTCACTTCCAGCATCCATTCTAAAAACGGCTCTATAATGTAGGTCATTTCCTGTATTTGGAATATTAAAAGTAAAGGTTTGTGCGGTTTTATTTAATATATGCTCTCCAGTATCGCCACCGATACCATTTAAATTAGCATCGTTATAAAGGCGTTTGCTAGAACCTGCAGGTGAACAAAAAGAGCCAATAGTAATCCAGCCTGCATTATCTATATTATATTGTATATCTACGTAATCTCCATTAGCTTGTGTTCTTTGGTCATATTTATTAGCTGTATTTGCCGAAATGTCTAGCTGAATGGTTAA
>CAMZLT010000061.1 GCA_947311745.1 uncultured Flavobacteriaceae bacterium
AAACAACACTATTTTGACTATTTAGAAAATAATTTAAAACCAAAAAACCGAAAGTATTTATACGATTTTTTTTACGATAATTGTGCTACACGATTGCGAAAAGTAACTAATGAGGTCTTAGGTAAAAACACTATTGATTATAAAGATGAATTGTTAGATAAAGGATATACTTTTAGGGAATTAATTCACCAAAAACTGGCTATGCAAGATTGGGGGAAATTCGGAATTGATTTAGCCTTAGGCTCGGTAATTGATAAAAAAGCACCTGTAAATGACTATTCTTTTTTACCAGAATATATTCAGAAAAGTTTTGAAAATGCAGAACGAAAAAAGGTAGGAATCCCGTTAGTAAAAACAACAAGTATTTTATATAAAAAACAACCAGTTGCAATACAGCAAACAAAATATCCACCAATGTTAATTTTTAGTACTTTGTTTGTTCTAGTTTTATTAATAACAATTAAAGATTATAAAACCAATACAATTTCTAAAAAAATAGATTTTTTCATTCTTTTTGTAACAGGAATATTGGGTTTGATAGTATTGCTTTTGTGGTTTGCAACCGATCATTCTGCAACAAAAGAAAACTGGAACATGCTTTGGGCGTTTTTTCCTAATATTTTTATGGCTTTTGTAGTTTATAAAAACCGAAAATTAGCAAAAAAATATTATACTTTTTTACTTGTGTTATTACTTTTAATGACAATTTTATGGCTATTTAAAATACAAGTTTTTAATTTGGCAATCATTCCTGTTTTATTGCTTTTGACGATTAGATATTTGTATAATATTAGGTATAAAAGTTAAAAAACGGTTAAAATGATTTTTAACTTAAATAATACGAATAATTAACTTAAATTCGCAGCGTATATTAGAAGGATGTAATTTGTATTAAAAACATATTTGTAATATAAATACATTTTATAAAAAATAAAATATTAAAATAAATGAAATATAGAGTTTTACTAGCAAGTATTATTTTAGGATTAATAGTAATAGCAACATCGTGTAATAGTAGTGATAGCACCGCAGATTTTGATCACGCAGCACAAGCTTTGTTAGATGATGTTACTTTAAAAGAGTATTTAGAAACACATTATTATATTCCAGCAGTAGCAGGAGAAAATTTCGGCGTTATTGATACTATTGAAAATGGTGAAACACCTTTGATAGATTTGGTGCAAGTGCAAAATGTAAATTTTGATAATATTGATTATAAATTATATTATTTAAAAAATTCACCAGAAGGTTCAGGTGAAAATCCAATTCGTTTAGATGAGGTTTTTACGAAATATAAAGGGATTACTATTGATAACAGAAAAACAAAATTTGATGAGCGAATTACCTATACTTGGTTATCCTTAACTAGTGTCGTTCCTGGTTGGTCGTATGGTTTTCCTAATTTTAAATCAGGTCTTAATGTAGATACTCCAGAAGATCAACCGATTGAAATTGATAGTCCAGGTACAGGCGTTTTATTTTTACCTTCAGGATTGGGTTATCGTAATTTGGGTTCAGGTAGTATTGCTCCAAATACACCTTTATTGTTTCATATAAAATTGGGCTTGGTAAAACGTGGCGATCAAGATGGGGATGGTATATTTTCTATTTTTGAGGATTTGAATAGTGATAGCGATTACGATAATGATGATACGAATGACAATAATAGACCAAATTATAGTGATCCAGATGATGATGGTGATAATGTGGCAACAAAATACGAAATGCCAGACGCTAATAGCGATGGAAATCCAAACGACGCTTTAGATACAGATGGCGATAATATTCCTAATTATTTAGATGATGATGATGATAATGACGGAATTTTAACAAAATACGAAGTTACAGTAGATAGATACGGAAACCCTGAAAACGCACCAGACTCTGATGGTGATAATATTCCAGACTATTTAGATCCTACTAATTAATCTAGCAATTGTTCTGATGTAACAATGTAACAATGAGTTTAATGTAACAATGAGTTTAATGTAACAATGTAGCAATTGAATTAATGTTGTAATGGGTTTAGTGTAACAATTGTTCTAATTTACCAGTTATTGCGAGTGAGAAAGGACTCAAGCAATCTTTCTATCTGATCTAGTTAAAAAGTAGAAAGTAAAAAAACTCAAAATTGCACACTGCACACTGCACGCTGCATACTAAAAACATCACTCCATATCCTTTTTATTTCGTAATTTTTGCATTAATTTAGGTAATGAAGTTAGTTTGTTTATAGTGTCTTTAGTAGCTTTTATTGGGCTGTTTTTAGATGTTTTTACATTTTTTTGTATTCTGTTTTTTTTAAATAATTTATCTAATCGATTAATTTCATTTAGATAGTCTTTAGATATGTTATCGGTTTTAGTTGCCATAATATAAGTAATTTGCTTATTACAAAGGTAGTTTGTCCTTAAAAGTTTTCTGTATGCTAAATGCCCTATTTTTAAAGGGTCTTTTTCCCTTTTTTTTGTTATTTTAGCATTTTAAGAAATACTTTATGGATATAAACTTCAATAAAAACGAAGATGTAAATAAACTACAAGTTTCCGAACTGAATAAACAATTATTGAAAGTGTATTTAGGAGGCGGAAAAGCAAGATTAGATAAACAACGAGCAAAAGGAAAATTAACAGCACGTGAGCGTATAGATTATTTGTTAGATTCTGATAAAGATACTATTGAAATTGCTGCTTTTGCAGGACAAGATATGTATATAGAACATGGTGGTTGTCCTTCTGGAGGAGTAGTTGTAAAAATCGGTTATATTTCAGGTAGACAATGTGTTGTTGTAGCAAACGATGCTAGTGTAAAAGCAGGAGCATGGTTTCCGATAACGGCTAAGAAAAATTTACGAGCTCAAGAAATTTCTATAGAAAATAATTTGCCAATTGTATATTTAGTGGATAGTGCTGGAGTATATTTACCAATGCAAGACGAGATTTTCCCTGATAAGGAACATTTTGGTAGAATTTTTAGGAATAATGCTATTATGAGTAGTAAAGGAATTACACAAATTTCTGCTGTAATGGGGTCTTGCGTTGCAGGAGGAGCATATCTGCCAATAATGAGTGATGAAGCTATAATGGTTGATAAAACATCTAGCATCTTTTTAGCAGGAAGCTATTTGGTTAAAGCAGCTATTGGCGAAACAATTGATAATGAGACACTTGGTGGAGCAACTACACATAACGCTATTTCTGGTGTTGCTGATTACAAAGCAAAAGACGATAAAGATGCTTTAGATAGTATAAAAAATATTTTTTCAAAAATTGGTGATTATACAAAAGCAGGTTTTAACAGAATAAATCCAAGTAACCCAACATGTAATCCTAATGAAATATATGGAATTTTACCAAAACTGCGACACGAACCGTATGATATGAAAGAAATTATCAAAAGATTGGTAGATAATTCCGAAATGGAAGAGTATAAAAAAGATTTCGGAAAAACAATTATTTGTGCGTATGCACGAATTGATGGATGGGCAGTTGGTATCGTAGCAAACCAACGAAAAATGGTGAAAAACGCAAAAGGAGAAATGCAATTTGGAGGTGTTATTTATTCAGATTCTGCCGATAAAGCAACTCGTTTTATTGCAAATTGTAACCAGAAGAAAATTCCGTTAGTATTTTTACAAGATGTAACAGGTTTTATGGTTGGTAGTAAGTCAGAGCATACAGGAATTATTAAAGACGGAGCAAAAATGGTTAATGCAGTAAGTAACTCTGTTGTACCAAAATTTACGGTAATTATTGGTAATTCCTATGGAGCAGGAAATTATGCAATGTGCGGAAAAGCATACGATCCTAGATTGATTTTTGCTTGGCCAAGCGCAAATCTTGCAGTGATGAGTGGTGCATCTGCGGCAAAAGTGTTGTTGCAAATTGAAACTGCTTCCTTAAAGAAAAAAGGAGAAGTCATAACCAAAGAAAAAGAAAAAGAATTATTCGATAAAATTAAAAATCGTTACGATAAGCAAATTTCACCATATTACGCTGCAGCAAGAATTTGGACTGACGCAATTATAAAACCACTAGATACTAGAAAATGGATTTCTATGGGAATAGAAGCTGCAAACCATGCTCCAATTACCAAAGCGTTTAATATGGGAGCTTTACAAGTTTAACACAAATAATAAAAAGAAGCACATGAAAAAAGTACTAATTATTTTAAGTTTTTTAGCACTATCTTGTACAAGTAAAAAAGATAGTGAAATTTCAGCAATAGTAGATACTGCTTGTGGTCAATGTCAATTCGGAATGACGAGCCAAAAAGGTTGTGATTTGGCTGTAAAAATTGAAGGAAAATCCTATTTTGTTGATGGTACATCTATTGACGAACATGGTGATGCACATAACAAAGAAAAAGGATTTTGCGAAGTTACTAGAAAAGCAAAAGTTACAGGAAAAATTGAAAACGGTAGATTTAAAGCAACTTCGTTTAAAGTTGTAGAATAGCGTTTTACAAAAACAATTTAATTTCGTTTAGTTTTTTTATTTGTAAAATGCTTTTCGGAATTTTTTGTGTTTCTTGATTAAAATATAAAGCTGAAATCCCTACGTTTTTTGCACCATAAATATCTGCCTCTAAACTATCGCCAATCATAACACTTTCGTAAGTTTTAGCATTTGCTTGTTTTAAGGCATGAAAAAATATTTTCGGATTTGGTTTTTTAACACCAGTACTTTCCGATGTAACCACAGTATCAAAATAATTTAAAAGATTTGCATTTTGCATTTTTTTAAATTGTATTTCATGAAACCCATTAGTAATAATATGGAGTTTGTATTTTGGTTTTAGATATTCTAAAATTTTAATAGTACCTTCAAAAAGATGGTTGTAATTAGATAAATTTTCTAAGTATTCCTCGGCGAGTATGTTAATTAATTCTTTTGAAATGGAATGATTAATTTTTTTGAAAGTGTCGTGTAATCTACCATGTTTTAATGCAGCTTTGGTAACTTTATTTTCACGATATAATTTCCAATATTGATGATTTATCTCGCTATAACTATTTAGAAAGGTGTCGATATTAATATCGATGTTGTTTTTTTGAAAAATAAAGGCATAACTTTCTTTAGAATTTTTGTCAAAATCCCATAGAGTATGATCCAAATCAAAAAATATATGTTTTATGTTTTTAAATTTAGACATATAATTTAAATACCAGTACTACCAAAACCACCAGTTCCGCGAGTAGTTTCATCAAGAATAGATACTTCTTTCCAATTAGCTTGTGTGTACGATGCAATGACAAGTTGAGCAATGCGATCGCCATCTTTTATAATAAAATCCGTATCGGAAAGATTGATAAGAATTACGCCAATTTCACCACGATAATCCGCATCAATAGTACCAGGAGCATTTAAAACCGTAATACCACTTTTTATAGCAAGACCGCTTCTTGGTCTAACTTGTGCCTCAAAACCTTTTGGTAAGGCTATGAATAAACCAGTTTTTACAATACAACGAGTAAAAGGTTTTAGGCAAATATTCTCGGTTAAATTTGCTCGTAAATCCATTCCTGCACTAGCGTCAGTTTCGTAATGTGGTACTTTATGATTGGATTTATTTATAATTTCTATTGTCATTTTGATTTTTTTAGATAATACCTTCTTTAATTAACTCGTGCAAGTGAATGATACCTTTATATATATCGTTTTCGGTTACAATTAATTGCGAAATATTATTTGAATCCATAATTTCTAAAGCATCCACAGCCATTGCATGGATATCAATAGTTTTAGGATTCGTACTCATAATATTTTTTGCAGTTAGTTTTGTAAACAAATCGTTATTTTTTAACATTCTACGGATATCACCATCGGTAATAATTCCTTTAACAGCGTTAGTTTTATCTATAACAGCAGTTGCTCCAAGGCGTTTTTCGGAAATTTCTACAATAACATCTTTAATAGTAGCGTTTATGTTTACTTTCGGAATTAAATTATCTTCCAGTAGATTTTGTACTCGTAAATATAATTTTTTCCCTAAAGCACCACCAGGATGGTATTTTGCAAAATCTTGACTTTTAAAATCACGAAGTTCTAATAAGGTAACAGCAAGAGCATCGCCCATAACTAATTGTGCAGTTGTGCTACTTGTAGGAGCTAAATTATTAGGACAAGCCTCTTTTTCGACATATGTGTTAAGAACCGTATCGGCATTTTTTCCTAAAAAAGAATCTTTATTTCCCGTAATAGCAATAATTTTATTGTTACTATTTTTTATTAAAGGTACAAGTACTTTGATTTCAGGAGTGTTTCCACTTTTTGAAATACAAATAACTACATCGTCTTTTAAAATATTACCTAAATCACCGTGAATAGCATCGGCAGCGTGCATAAAAATAGCAGGAGTTCCCGTAGAATTAAAAGTGGCAACTATTTTTGTGGCAATATTGGCACTTTTCCCGATTCCTGTAATAATTACACGACCTTTTGAATTTAAAATAAAATTTATGGATTTTTCAAAATCAGAATCCAAAAAATGTATTAAATTCGCTATCGCTTTACTTTCCTCTAAAATGGTTTGAGAAGCAATTTTTAAAATGTTTGTGTTTTTTTTCAAAATTAAAATAATTTAAAACAAATAAAAGTAGTATATTTAACCTTACTAAAATGACCTTGCAATAAAGTAGTAAAATATTGTTGCAAATGTATTTAAAAAATAGATAATTATTAGAATGAAAAGTGTAAAAAACGATTTGCATGTTGCTTTAAAGAAATATTTTGGATTTAATTCCTTTAAAGGATTACAAGAACCAGTAATTAAAAGCATATTAGAAGGGGATAATACTTTTGTAATTATGCCAACAGGTGGTGGGAAATCACTTTGTTACCAATTACCAGCTTTAATGCAAGATGGGTTTGCAATTGTAGTTTCTCCATTAATTGCATTGATGAAAAATCAAGTAGATGCCATACGTGGACTTTCTACTAATAGAGGTATAGCTCATGTTTTAAATTCCTCTTTAAATAAAGGAGAAATAAGACAAGTAATGTCCGATATTGAAAATGGTGTTACAAAATTACTATATGTTGCTCCAGAATCTTTAGTAAAAGAAGAGTATACCGAATTTTTAAGAAAGCAAAATATTTCCTTTTTAGCCATAGATGAAGCACATTGTATATCCGAATGGGGGCACGATTTTAGACCAGAATACCGTAATTTACGAAATATTATAGAACAAATTGCAGATGTACCAATTATAGGGTTGACAGCAACCGCTACACCAAAAGTAGAATTGGATATTCTTAAAAATTTGCGAATGCCAAATGCAAATAGATTTAAAGCGTCGTTTAATAGACCAAATTTATTTTACGATGTGCGTCCGAAAACCAAAGATGTAAACAAAGATATTATTCGTTTTGTTCGTAAATACGAAAAAAAATCAGGAATTATCTATTGCCTAAGTAGAAAAAAAGTTGAAGAAATAGCACAAGTACTTCAAGTAAATGGTATTAATGCGTTACCATATCATGCAGGTTTAGACGGAAAACGACGAGCAAAACATCAAGATATGTTTTTGATGGAAGAAGTAGATGTTATTGTTGCAACAATAGCTTTTGGTATGGGAATAGATAAACCAGATGTTCGGTTTGTAATTCATCATGATATACCTAAAAGTTTAGAAAGTTATTACCAAGAAACAGGTCGTGCAGGTAGAGATGGAGGCGAAGGATATTGTCTAGCATATTATGCATACAAAGATATTGAAAAACTAGAGAAATTTCTCTCAGGGAAACCAGTTTCAGAGCAAGAAATAGGAAATGCTTTATTGCAAGAAGTAGTTGCTTACGCAGAAACTTCTATGAATAGACGTAAATTTTTATTAAATTATTTTGGAGAAGAATTTGACGAAATAAATGGTGATGGTGCAGATATGGATGATAATATGCGTAATCCAAAACCAAAAAAAGAAGCGAAAGACGATGTGAAATTACTTTTAGAAGTAATTCGAGATACTAATCAAGAATATAAAGCAAAAGATGTTATTAGTGCGATAGTAGGTAAATCCAATGCTTTGTTAAAATCACGTAGAACAGATGAGCGTTCTTTTTTTGGATGTGGAAAAGGTAAAGAAGCAAATTATTGGATGGCTTTGATTCGTCAAGTTTTAGTAACACCAATGCTTTATAAAGAAATTGAGCAGTATGGTGTGCTAAAAATTACCAAAGAAGGGTTAGATTTTATTGAAAATCCAACTTCTTTTATGATGACTGAAGATCATGTATATAGTGAAAATAAAATCGACGATATTATTACAAATCCCAAAGGAGCAGGAGCTTCAACTGATACCGTATTAATGGCGATGCTTAAAGATTTGCGTAAAAAAGTAGGAAAGAAAAAAGGCGTTCCGCCATTTGTTATTTTTCAAGATCCATCTTTAGAAGATATGACCTTAAAATATCCTATTACAATTCAAGAATTAGCAAATGTGCATGGTGTTGGTGAAGGAAAGGCAAAAAAATACGGTGCAGATTTCGTAGCTTTAATTCTTAGATATGTAACAGAAAACGAAATTGAACGACCAGATGATATTATCGTTAAAAGTACAGGTTCAAATTCTAGCTTAAAATTATCGATAATTCAAAATACCGATAAAAAAATACCATTAGAAGATATTGCAAAATCTAAAGGTTTAACCATGGAAGAATTAATCGATGAAATGGAAAGTATCGTGTATTCAGGTACAAAATTAAATATATCGTATTGTATTAATGAAATGATTGACGAAGAAGCACAAGAAGATATTTTTGAATATTATATGGAAGCAGAAACCGATAGTATTGATGATGCCTTGGAAGAATTTGAAGGCGAATTTGATATTGAAGAACTACGATTAATGCGTATTAGATTCATTAGTGAAGTAGGAAATTAATTGTATTGTGACCAAAGTAATTTTTAAAACTGACATATGTCAGTTTTTTTATGCATTAAAACCGTAACTTTGTACAAAATTTATTAAAACATGGATGTATTATATATAATGATTCCGATAAGTGTACTAATAGCCTTAGGTTTTTTGTATATATTTATTAAATCAGTAAAATCAGGGCAGTATGATGATGTATATACACCATCTGTTCGAATACTTTTTGATGACGAACTAGTAAAAGATAAAAAAAACAATTAATTAACTAAAATATTATAATCAAATCAATTATCTAATGGAGAAAGAACAATTTTATTATGACAACAAAATAGTAAAACTATTTTTTTGGGCAACAATAGTTTGGGGTATTGTCGGAATGACAGTAGGGCTAATGGTTGCATTTTTATTTTTATTTCCTAATTATATGGAAGGAATCTCTTGGTTGAGTTTTGGACGTTTACGACCTTTGCACACCAATGCAGCAATTTTTGCCTTTGTAGGAAATGGTTTTTTTGTAGGGATGTATTATTCCATGCAAAGATTATTAAAAACACGAATGTTTAGCGACACTTTAAGTAAAATTCACTTTTGGGGATGGCAGTTAATAATTGTTGCAGCAGCAATTACACTTCCTTTAGGGATGACTTCCTCTAAGGAATATGCAGAGTTAGAATGGCCAATAGATTTAGCAATTACACTTATTTGGGTAGTAATGGGAATCAATATGATTGGAACCATGATTAAAAGACGTCAACGTCATATTTACGTTGCAATTTGGTTTTATATAGCAACATTTGTAACAGTAGCTGTCTTACATATTTTTAATAATTTAGAAATTCCTGTAACTGCTTTTAAAAGTTATTCCATTTACGCAGGAGTGCAAGATGCTTTAATACAATGGTGGTACGGACACAACGCTGTAGCATTTTTCTTGACTACACCAATGTTAGGGCTGATGTATTACTTTGTACCAAAGGCGGCAAACAGACCAGTATATTCGTATAAATTATCTATTATTCACTTTTGGTCTTTAATCTTTATTTATATTTGGGCAGGACCACACCATTTATTATATACAGCTTTACCAAGTTGGGCACAAAATTTAGGAACTGTATTCTCCATTATGTTAATTTTCCCATCTTGGGGTGGAATGATTAATGGTTTGTTAACCTTACGTGGAGCATGGGATAAAGTACGTGAATCTGCAATTTTAAAATTCTTTGTAGTAGCAATTACAGGTTATGGTATGGCAACTTTTGAAGGGCCAATGTTATCCTTTAAGAACGTTAATGCAATAGCACATTATACTGATTGGATTGTAGCACACGTTCACGTTGGAACATTAGCTTGGAATGGATTTATCCTTTCAGGAATGCTTTATTGGTTAGCAACAAAATTATATAAAACCGAATTATATTCCGAAAAATTGGCAAATGCACACTTTTGGATTGGTACAATAGGTATTTTATTTTATACTATTCCGTTATATATTGCAGGATTTACACAAGCATTAATGTGGAAAGAGTTTAAGCCAGATGGTACTTTAGAATATGGTAACTTTTTAGAAACAGTAACAGCAATTATTCCAATGTACTGGATGCGTGCCTTAGGAGGAACTTTATATATAACAGGTTTCTGTATTTTGGCATACAATATTTATAAAACAGCTAAAAAAGGTAGTGTAGTAGAAGATGAATTAGCAGAAGCAGTACCATTAAAACAAATTTCATCCTCAAGACTACAAGGTGAACAATGGCACTCGTGGTTAGAAAGAAGAACAGTATTATTTACAATTTTAACAACTGTTGCAATTTTAGTTGGTGGTTTAGTAGAATTTGTACCATTATTATTGGTTAAGTCTAATATACCAACCATATCTAGTGTGAAACCATATACTCCTTTAGAATTAGAAGGTAGAGATATTTATATTAGAGAAGGTTGTAATAACTGTCATTCACAAATGATTAGACCTTTTAGATCGGAAGTTGCTCGTTATGGTGAATATTCTAAAGCAGGAGAATTTGTTTACGATCACCCATTCCTTTGGGGATCACGTCGTACAGGTCCAGATTTACATAGAATTGGAAAAAAATACAATTCTAACTGGCATTTTAATCATTTCTTAGATCCAAAGAATACTTCACCAATGGAAGATAAAATACTTGGGGGAGCAAGAAACTTTATGCCAAAATATACTTGGTTTAGCACCAATGATTTAGATTTTAGCGATATTCAAACTAAAATGGAACAACTTAGATCTGTTGGTGTACCATATACAAACGCCGAAATTAAACGAGCTCCTTATGCTTTGCAACAGCAAGCTGTAGCAATAGAAAAGGAGTTACGACAAGATCCTGATTATGTAAAAAATTATGGCGATAAGCATATCGAGAAAAAAGAAGTTGTAGCAGTTATAGCATATTTACAACGTTTAGGAACGGATATTAAAAAATCTAAAGAATAAGGATTATGTTAAAATTTATAAAACAAAATTTAGAAACAATAGATGGTGTATCCATTTATCCGATAATATCTTTAGTACTATTCTTTATTGTTTTTGTAACGATGGTTATAATCGTATCAAAGATGAATAAAAATAAGATTAGTGAATTGGAAAAATATCCGTTAGAAGATTAAATAAATCAACTTTATAAAAAATATTAAAATGAGTGAAAATAATAATTTAACAGGTTGGCAAAAGTTTATTAAAAGATGGACTAAAGCTAACGAAATAGGTAAGGAAGACGAAGTAATGACCGATCATAATTATGATGGTATTAGAGAATTAGATAACGTATTACCTCCTTGGTGGGTTGCAGGGTTTATTATTACTATTGTAATATCTGTATTTTATTATATTATGGTTTTTACAGGTAATTATAATCAAGAACAAGAATATAAAGATTCTATTGCAGAGGCAAAAATAGAACATGCAGCTTGGGAAAAACAAGATAGAATTAATAATCCTGAAAAATATACTGCAGCAAAAGCAACGACCGATGCTGCGAGTTTAAAAAAAGGAAAAGAATTGTTTTTAGCAAAAGGTTGTATTGCTTGCCATGGTGTTGATGGAGGGGGAGGAATTGGTCCTAATTTAACCGATAACAAATGGGTTCTTGGCGGAGGATTTGAAAAAATATTTAATACCATTTCTAAAGGTGGTCGTCCAGGTAAAGGAATGGTAGCTTGGGAAGCTTCTATTTCTAAAACAGACAGACAATTATTAGCAAGTTATATTATTTCGATTCAAGGCACAACACCAACAAATCCAAAATCTCCTGAGGGAGAAATTGTTTGGCCTAATTAAAATTTATAAATATTAAATGTAAAAATGCAACATAATTATCTATATATTTTTGTTGCATTTTTTTATTCTTTGCGTTACAAAAGTTGCCAAATAGCTTAATTATAAGTCGTATTTTTGTAATGCATTAGTAATAAATAATACTAAAAATAATGAGCAGTCAAGAAAAAGAAGTTTTTAGAGATTCAATTGCAACCATTACCGATGATGGTAAAAGAAATTTCATACACCCTAAAAAGCCAAAAGGAAAATATACAAACTATAGAACATATTTGTCGTGGATTTTGTTAGCAATGTTAATTTCTTTTCCGTTTATAAAGGTCGATGGCAATCAGTTTATGTTGTTTAACCTTGGTGAGCGACGATTTAACATTTTCGGACACCCATTTTGGCCTCAAGATTTTTATATCTTGGTTATTTCTGTTTTAGTTAGTATTGTTTTTATTATTTTATTTACCGTAAT
>CAMZLT010000062.1 GCA_947311745.1 uncultured Flavobacteriaceae bacterium
TCGCAATACAACTTTACACAAGTTACACCCAAAGCCTCTAGTAATAACGGAATAGCAATTCCTCCAGTAGAATTTACCGCATCTACCACCACTTTAAAATTTGCTTTTTTTATTAATGCAGCATTTACTAATTTTAAATTTAGCACTTCATTTACATGTTTTTTTATGTAATTAGGCATTTTTTTGTACACTCCTAAAGCATCTACTTCGGCAAAAGTATAGGAATCCTTTTCTGCAATTTCTAAAATTCGTTTGCCTTGTACATCATTAATAAATTCGCCTTTATAATTTAGTAATTTTAAGGCATTCCATTGTTTAGGATTATGCGATGCAGTTAAAATAATACCACCATCTGCTTTTTCAAGCGGAACAGCAATTTCAACAGTTGGCGTAGTAGATAAGCCCAAATCTATAACATCAATTCCCAATCCAACCAAAGTATTAGCAACCAAACTACTCGCCATTTTACCAGAAATACGAGCATCACGACCAATTACAACCCTTAATTTTGTTTCTTTTTTAGTTTCGTTTAGCAACCAAAAACCGTATGCCGAAGCAAACTTTACAATATCAATTGGTGTTAAATTATCGTTTACTTTTCCGCCTATTGTGCCTCTAATTCCTGAAATGGATTTTATTAATGTCATTTGATTTAATTTTCAGCAAATTTACTATTAATTGATTTTGTTTGCTATTTTCTTTAAAAAAATATTTATTGGTATTTAATTTTTCTATATATTTGAATGATAAATAGATGATTATGAAAAGAATACTACTTTATATTTTGTTTGTTTTTATGGCGACAAGTTTTGCCCAAAATCCAAAATTATCCGAAAAAACATGGTTTGTAGAATCTTTAAGTATCGCAGGAGCACCTATAACTATACCTTACGATTCATATAGTTTTCCGTATACAAGCATTAATTTCCTTATCGGAAGCAATTCTAGTTTAATAACCACTTCAAATAAATCAATGGTTTCCAATTGTAGTATTGGTTTTACAGCTCATGCTACCTATACCAATCAAGGTAATGTAAATACAAGCTTTCAATTTACCGATATTACTCCTTTTAATACAACTACAAATTGTCAAACAACAGATAATGCAATGATTGGCTTTATGCAAAGCTATCAAAATTTCTTTTTAGATGGAGCAAGTGGTGTGTTCTCATATTCTATTTTAGATGTTTACGGAATTGATCATCTTATAATTGAAAAAGATAATGGCGATGTTATTTGGTTTACAGAAATTATAAATCCTGTTGTTATGAATGATTTATTTGCTAATAATTGGACTTTAAGTAAATTGGTTATTGATGGTACAGATTATATAACACCAGACTTTTCATCGCAAGGTATCGATAATATTTCATTACAAGTATATAATTATTATGCGGAAAATATTGCGACAGGTGAGCACCGAATAGATATTGAACAAACATTTAGTTTATCTGCTTGTGATTACCTTACGGGAATGATTGATGTATATCCAAATGATAATCAGTTTTTTATATACGATTATGTAATGACTTTGGGCTCTTGTGGTATGTCCGAATTAACTGCTTTTAGCAACCAATATCTTAATTTTTATGTAAATAATTTACCAGGAGCTTTTTCGTATAACATACAAACTAATAATGGAGTGCAAGAATTAACGGTAACCAATACTTTAGGTAATCAAGCGGTTTATAATCGCTCCGTTTTGTCTGTTGATGAAAATAATTTTGAAGCAATTAGTCTTTATCCAAATCCTGTAAAAGATGTTTTACACATTACATCCGATGCAAATTTACAGCATTCCATTTTTAATGTATTAGGACAAAAAATAGTAAGTTTTACACAAAATGAATTTGATGTTTCTAGTTTAGAAAACGGTATGTATATTTTACAAAGTAAAGACAAAAATAATACTATTAAAACGCATAAATTTATTAAAACAAATTAGTGTTTTGTAAAAAAATTAACGTTAGTTTGGTTTTTGTTTAACTCTAAAATGATTAGTTTTGTCGTTTAGAGTTTACTATGCAAAAAATATACCTACTTTTTTTAATTTTAATGGGATGGAATAGCTATTCCCAAAAAATAATTAAAATAAAATCTGCCGATATTGTTACAAAAGACGAGGAAAATTTCCCTGGAGCAACTATTGGCTTAGGTAATGTTTTTGTAGAAATGGATGGCGGAACATTACAATGCCAAAAAGCCATTTTATACGGCGAGGATAACTTTTTAGAAGCAGTCGGAAACATTGTTTTAAAACAAGGCGATACCATTACACAAACCAGTAAATACATAAATTACGACGGTAAAACAAAACAAGCCTTATCTTGGGGAAATGTGGTGTTAGAAAACAAATCGATGGTTTTAAAAACCGATACTTTACACTTTGACAGAGTAAAACAGCTGTTGTATTATAAAAATAGAGGAACTATCGTAGATAAAGTAAATAAATTAGAAAGCGTAAGTGGTTACTACTTTTTAGAAACGCATAAATTCCAAGCAAAAACCGATGTGGTTATTACACATCCTGATTATTTATTAACATCCAATCATTTAGATTATTTTACTAAAACAGGTTTGGCATATCTTTTTGGTAAATCAACCATTACAGGTAAAGAAGCCTTTATTTATGGCGAAAAAGGCTTTTCCGACACCAATGCAGGACAATCGTATTTTACTAAAAATGCCTATATTTTATATAACGATAGACGAATTGAAGCAGACAGTTTGTATTACGATAAGAAAAAAGCTTTTGCATCGGCAACCAACAATTTAAAAATCACCGATACTATTAATAAAATGGTTTTGCGTGGTAATTATGCCGAATATTTTAGGCAATTAGACTCTGCTTTCGTAGTAAAAAAAGCGGTGGTAATTACCAAAACCGAAAAAGATTCCTTGTATATGCATGGCGATACTATTTTACTAACAGGAAAACCAAAAAACCGAATTGTTAGAGCCTACCATCATGTTAAATTTTTTAAGTCCGATTTGCAAGGAAAATGCGATTCCATTCATTCGGATACTAAAAAAGGAATTATAAAAATGTTTAAAAAACCAGTACTTTGGGCTGATAAACAGCAAATTACAGGTAATTTAATTACTATTTTAAACGATACCATTTCGCAAAAAATAGATTCCTTAAAAGTTTTGCAAAATGCTTTTATGATTCAAAAAGATAGCATAGAAGGCTTTAATCAAATAAAAGGTAGAAATATGTTTGCTAAATTTAAAAAAAACGAATTGCAAACAGTTGATTTTATAGGTAATGGTGAAATTCTTGCGTATATTAGAGAAGACAATAAAGCACGAGATTTATTTGCTATTTCTAAAACTACTTGTAGTAAAATTCGGTTTATTTTTAAAGATAAAAAAATTGTTTCAGGCAGGTTTTTTACTAATGAAGAAACTCAAACCTATCCACCTTCCGAAATTGATAAAAACGCAAGAAAATTAAAAGGATTTCTTTGGCGTGAAGAAGAAAGACCAAAAACTAAAGACGAAATATTTATACATAATTAACGTGTTACAGTGTTATAGATTTTAATTTACCACTAGTTTATAACCAAAACCACGAATGTTAATAATTTGAACATTTTTATCATCATTAAGTTTTTTTCGTAATTTGGAAATAAAAACATCCATACTTCTTGCAGAGAAAAAATCGTCGTTATGCCATAATTTGTTTAAAATATAATTGCGTTCTAATATTTCATTCTTTTTTAAGTAAAGTTCCTGTAAGAGTTCCGATTCTCTTGCGGTGAGTATAACCGTTGTATTATTTAAAGAAAGTGTTTGGCTTTTTGCATTAAAAATATATGCTCCGATTTTATATGTTTTGGTGTTTTTTTTAGAGGTTACTTGTTTTAATAAATATTCCATTCTAACAATGAGTTCCTCCATAGAAAATGGTTTTTTTATATAATCATTTCCTCCGATAGTAAAGCCGTTTACCACATCTTGTGTTTGTGATTTTGCCGTTAAGAAAAGTATCGGAATGCTAGAATCTATTTTTCTAATTTCTTTTGCAAGTGTAAAGCCATCTTTTTTTGGCATCATCACATCTAAGACTAATAAATCTGGTTTTTCGGAATGGTATTTTTCAAAAGCTTCTTCTCCATCTATACAATGTGTTACCAAAAAACCTCTAGTTTCTAAACTTTCTTTTACTATTTTACCCAAACTTTGTTCATCTTCGGCAAGTAATATTTTGGTTTTATTTGTCATAAAATTTAGTTTTTACTGAGGTTTATTTTAAAAATAGTCGTTTTATTTTTGAGTAATGAAAGTGTTCCGTTATGTTTTTCTATAATGTTTTTTGCATAGTATAACCCAATACCAAAACCTTTTATATTATGTGTGTTTCCTTGCGGAATTCGGTAAAATTTATCAAATATTCGTTCTCGTTGATTTGTAGGAATACTACCATCATCAGCAATTAAAATTTGCAAATTGTTAGCAGATTTTTTTATAGTAATTTCAATAGAATTTCCACCATATTTAATAGCATTATCTATTAAATTACGAATAGCATTTTCAAAATGAAAGCTATCTATACTATATGTAAAATTTGCAGTACTTGTAGTGAATTCAATACTTTTAGAAGTAGTTTTACTAGCTTTTAAAACGATATTTTCTACTAACGGAATTACATTTTTAACTTCTTTTTTTATCAATAGCTTATCGGAATCTAATGCCGAAGTTTCTAATATTTTTTCCACCATTACAGTTAATTTTTGTAATTGATTTTTCGAAATATTTAAATATTCATCTGTTTTTTCTTTATTTTGAAGTATGTTAAACTCTTTTATTGCTTCTATAGCAGTTCCTATTGTGGTAATTGGTGTTTTAAATTCGTGTGTGATATTGCTTATAAAATCATTTTTTATTTCGGCAATTTGCTTTTGTTTATTTATGGTTCGTAGCAAATAAAACAACGAAAGAATAACGACTCCTGATAAAATAAACGATAATAAAATACCAATAAAACCATGTTTTAAAATACTTGTTGTATTGTTTTTAAAGAGTAATTCTAATTTTTCATCATCTTTTAAAAAAAGTAGATTTTGAATAGGTTTTAATTAAATCTCCTTCTAATTTAGAGGTAAAAACCGAATCTTTAATCTTTTTATCTTTATAAAAATTAATTTGATAATCTAATTTTAAATTTTTTCTTTTTAACTCCTTTTTAAATAAAGTGTCTAATTTTTTTAAAGTAATTTCGTTGTTTAAGACGGAAATAAGCATGGTTTCTAAACCCATTTTAAACTTAATAGAATCTTTTAAATTAAAACTAGAATTATCTGAAATAAAAAACGAATTAACAGATACTTTTACATTATTTTTTTTATTCTGTACCTCTATAAAAAAATTAGTAGAATCTTTGGTTTTATTGATATTAACGGATTTGACAGTATTTGATTCATCAAATTTTTTAAATATATCATGAAATCGTTCCTTTTCTTGTTTTGCAATTTCCGAAAAATAGTTGTCTGATGCATTATCTAGACTTAATCTTACTTGTTTAATAAATTCAATTTTATTTAATTGATAATTTTTAACATTAAAATACACTTGTACCAAAATACTCAATAATATAGTAATACTGATTAGGTATAAAACCCAAGGATATTTTCCCGTAAAATTCATTATTATATTATTATTTTTAGTTAAAACGCAGTAAATCAAATTATTAAAATATATATTTTACAATTTAATAATACTCAAATTTGAGAGAGTTTGAAATTATCTTTATTCATCTGCTTCA
>CAMZLT010000063.1 GCA_947311745.1 uncultured Flavobacteriaceae bacterium
AAAAAGACGGAATTTTAGTAGATGATGCCGTTTACCAATTAGGGTTATTATACGAAAGTCTACTAAACGATTTAGAAAAAGCAAAAGAAATGTATCAAAAAATACTATTTGATTTTCCGTCAAGTATCTACTTAATAGAAGCACGAAAACGGTTTAGAAAATTACGAGGCGATACACTTGAAAATTAAAAACAAAAACAATGTACATATATAATGTTACCATAAATATAGAAAAAGACGTTCACGATGAATGGCTTAATTGGATGAAAACCGAACATATTCCGCAAATGTTAGCTCTTGGTAAATTTACCAATGCTCTAATGAGTAAAATAATGGTTGACGAAGAAAGTGGCATAACCTATTCCGTACAATACACAACCGACAGCAAAGAAACCCTGCAAAAATATTATACCGAAGATGCTGCTAGTTTACGTGAAGAAGGCATAAAACGTTTCGGAAATAAATTTGTAGCATTTAGAACAGAATTAGACGTTATTCACACCGAAAAATCCAACTAATTTTGAGTGTACAAGCAAAAAAACACCTAGGACAACATTTTTTAAAAGACGAAAATATTGCAAAAAAAATTGCAACAAGCCTTATCGGAACAAACTATTCTAAAGTGTTAGAAATTGGTCCAGGAATGGGGGTTTTAACTAAATATCTGTTAGAAAACAAAAAAAAAGAAACCTATGTTGTAGAAATTGATAAAGAATCCGTTGCCTATTTACAAAGTTTTTTTCCACTTTTACGAAATAAAATTTATGGCGAAAATTTTTTAAAAATGGATTTAAATACACTTTTTAAAAGCGAACCTTTTGCTATAATAGGAAATTTTCCGTATAATATTTCCACACAAATTGTATTTAAAACCTTAGAAAACAGAACTATTATTCCTGAATTTTCAGGAATGTTTCAAAAAGAAGTCGCTGAACGAATTGCCGAAAAAGAAGGCTCAAAAAAATACGGAATTTTATCTGTCCTTACGCAAGCATTTTATAATGTAGAATATTTATTTACGGTTCCGCCAAATGTTTTTAATCCACCACCAAAAGTAGATTCTGGGGTAATACGACTAACTAGAAAAGAAAATTTTAGTTTACCTGTTGATGAAAAACTATTTTTTAAAGTGGTAAAAACTAGTTTTAACCATCGCCGAAAAATGTTGCGAGTTAGTTTAAAATCCATGCAAATTTCGGATAATTTAAAAGCAAATCCGTTTTTAACCAAACGACCAGAACAACTATCTGTTACTCAGTTTATAGAATTAACTAAATTGGTTGCTGAAGATTTAGCGTTGTAAAAAATGAATAAAAAAAAATCCTATTTTAAAATTTTAAAAACCGTTGTTCTTTTATTAATAACAATTTTTTCTTTTTTATGGTATTTTTTTGCTGTTGGATATGGAAAAGTAGTATACTATTTTGATAAGTACGAACTAAATCAAGTCAAAATAGATACTGTTATTACGAAAGTACATCATTTTTCAGGATCTGGTAGTAGTCATTTAATATATGAAGTGCATTACAAGGATAAAGAAATTAATATACCATTTGTTAAAAAAACACTTTTACAATCAAACGAAGAAGTAGAAAATTACAAGCATTTTTCAAAAATAATAGAATACGAAGACTGGTTGGATGATAGAGCTTTAAGAGGAGAATTAAAAAACGATTTAATATGGGTATATGAAAACCCATATGCAATGGATTTTTATGCAAAAGGAGAAACAGATATGCTAAATTATACTAAATATTTAACTCTATTTTTAGTACATATTGTATTATTACTAATTAGTATGTACGGTTTTTATAAATTTTTGCGTTTTTTTTACGTAATTATAAAAAATGAAAGTAAATCGTAAACTAAAAAAACACCTAAAATTTATATATTTTACTATGAAATATGTGAGTTTTTCGGATTAACGCATCGCATAAACCAATGAAAATCCTTCAAAATTTTCAAAATAAATATCGTAAATTTCATAACAATGCTCTTTTTTAATCCAACCTTTACTGCTTTTGTTAAAAGCATAAAATTTTTCAATTTCTAAATGTTTTTTAAAAAGCAAACCACCGTCAGGATGAATTTTATACAAACTTTCTTTTCCACCCCAAATCATGGTTAATCGTTTTATTAATTCCGTTTTAAACTCTTCGGTATTCATAAAAAACGGAGCTTCTGTATTATGAAATACTCTTAAATCGCTATCCATATATTCTAGTTCCTTTCCTAAAAATTTAGAAGCAATTTTTATAATTTTTTCACGATTTTTTTCAATATCAATACCAACAACTTCGTTGCTAATTATAATTGCCGAAAAATTAAACGAATGTGTTATAGATATGCACTTACCATCTTTTAAATGTGGTTTACCATCATCCGTATAAAACAAATCATCATCGGTATAACCTGCAACTTTAAGTAAATGTCTGACGCTTAAAAAACCTTTTTTATGCATTTTTGATTGCATAGCAGCTAACCTGTTTTCACTATTTTTATTTGTAAAAATGGATTCTAATTCCGATAAGGATTCCGATATTTTCCAAACCAAAACAATTGTTTTTTTATTTGGTTTTAAGGTTTTATATAATGGCATCTTTAATTAAAAGTTATTTTGTATTTTTGCAAACTAGTAAATAACACTCTGCAAAATGCAAAGATATACTATAAAAAGCATTTCACACAAAAAATAAATTTATGAGTACAAAAACCAATACATACGTAAAATACAAAGTAAAAGACATGAGCCTAGCAGCTTGGGGAAGAAAAGAAATTAAACTTGCCGAAGCAGAAATGCCAGGATTAATGAGCTTACGCGAAGAATATAAAAACGACAAACCTTTAAAAGGAGCAAGAATTGCAGGTTGCTTACACATGACCATACAAACCGCAGTTTTAATCGAAACTTTAATCGATTTAGGTGCTGAGGTAACTTGGAGTTCGTGTAATATTTTTTCCACACAAGATCAAGCAGCTGCAGCAATTGCTGATGCAGGAATATCCGTTTATGCTTGGAAAGATATGAGCGAAGAGGAATTTGATTGGTGTATCGAACAAACTTTATTTTTTGGTGAAGATAGAAAGCCTTTAAATATGATTTTAGACGATGGTGGTGATTTAACCAATATGGTTTTTGATAAATATCCTGAATTGGCAAAAGATATTAAAGGATTATCCGAAGAAACAACAACAGGAGTACACCGTTTATACGAAAGAATGGAAAAAGGAACACTAGTAATTCCTGCAATAAACGTAAACGATTCGGTTACAAAATCTAAATTCGATAATAAATATGGTTGTCGAGAATCTGCTGTAGATGCAATCCGTAGAGCAACCGATATTATGCTAGCAGGAAAACGCGTAGTAGTTTGTGGTTATGGCGATGTTGGTAAAGGTACAGCAGCTTCTTTTGCAGGAACTGGTTCTATCGTAACGGTTACTGAAATTGATCCGATTTGTGCATTACAAGCAGCAATGGATGGTTTTGAAGTAAAAAAACTAGAAAATGTTATTGAAAATGCAGATATCATTATTACCACAACAGGAAACAAAGATATTGTACAAGCACAACATTTCTTAAAAATGAAAGATAAAACAATTGTTTGTAATATTGGTCATTTTGATAACGAAATTGACGTTGCTTGGCTAAACGAAAATTACGGTGATACAAAAGACACTATAAAACCACAAGTAGATAAATACACTATTAATGGTAAAGAAATAATTTTACTTGCCGAAGGCCGTTTAGTAAATTTAGGTTGTGCAACTGGTCACCCTAGTTTTGTAATGAGTAACTCGTTTACAAACCAAACTTTAGCACAAATCGAACTTTGGAACAATTCCGATAAGTACGAAAATAAAGTATATATGCTACCAAAACATTTAGATGAAAAAGTAGCAAAATTACACTTAGAAAAAATTGGTGTAGAGTTAACCGAATTGCGTCCAGATCAAGCATCATATATTGGTGTAACTGTTGAAGGTCCTTATAAACCAGAACATTATAGATACTAATTGTATTAAAAATATTCTAATTTAAAAAAACATTCGTATTTTAAAATGCGAATGTTTTTTGTTTTTAAACAATAATACCATTGTGAGGTGCAAAATTATCTGTAAATTTGCAACGAACAAGGTTGGCAATCGTAATAGTTGCTATTAAAAGGGAATACCGTTTGAATCGGTAACAGTTCCCGCTGCTGTGTTCTCTAAAAAATGTTAAACACAAAGCCACTGTTTTGTAATGGGAAGGCGTTTAACGTAATAGAGTAAGTCAGAATACCTGCCTTTTTCAAAAATAACATCCAAGGCTTTCGGGAATAAAAGCACAGGTTGTTCGTACTTTCTGTAGGAGCTATCTATCTATTTTTCTCGTTGTTTTTTGGAATAAATTATTAATTAAACAAATTTATTTAACATGAAAAAACAACTACTTTTAACAACATTATTTTTAGTAAACTTTTTATTTGCACAAACTACCGTAGATTTTGAAGGTTTAACCGTTCCAGCTTCTGGTTTTTTTAACGGAGCGACCGAATACACAGGAACTGGCGATCCGCAAATGATTTATTATTCCGATAACGGAGCAAATCTATATGTAAACTATGCAGATACAGGAGCGTATGATTATTGGAATGGTTTCTCCTATTCCAATCAAACCGATTTAACCACAGCATCTTGGACAAATTATTCGGCATATTCACCTAATGGTGGAGGAGCAAATGGCTCATCAAATTACGTAATTGCCTATCTTTACGGAGGTGAAACAATAACATTTGATAGTCCTGCAACCGTTGCCTCTATGGCAATAACTAATTCCGTTTGGGCATACCATTATATGAATGGT
>CAMZLT010000064.1 GCA_947311745.1 uncultured Flavobacteriaceae bacterium
ACAATTTGCCAACCAAGCCACTCACCTATTCTACCAGGAGACTGGTTGTCAATATCCAAATAAAATTTTGTGAAAGGAGCATCCTCTAAAAAACGTCGATCTAATTTTGAATCCGTACTGTACAATAATTCTTTCTCTAAAAAATACGTCCAAATCATTTGTTCGTTAAGTGAACACCATTCCAGTTTTTCTGGTGTATATCCGATTAAATCGGAATTGCTTAAATTTGGCAAAAACGCTTGAGTAGTATAGATTAATTTTCCTTTTTGAATCATTTTTGTTAAAAAAGTTCGGTTATTTTCACGAAATTGCGTCGTTCTGGCGATTTCTTGTGCTGCAGAAACCAACATATTTGTTTTAGTAAAATTTTGAATAATATATTTTGGATAATCTACGTATTCTTTATAAAATTCATTATCTTTTCCTAAAAATACATCAATAGAAATATACAAGGTATCGTTTTGATATACCACTTTTTGATCAAATGAAATATTAGTAATTAAGGTAATAACTTTTGGTTCTTTAAATTTTGGATAATAATATTTTACATGCTTAAACAAATTTTCTAATTGCTTTTTTTCTGCTGTAAAATTGCCAAAAACTTTTTGTGTTTCTTTATATAATTTTAATTCTAAAGTATCCTTCATTTTTGATAACCAAATACTATCATTATCATTAGGAAAAAGTATGCGGAAATCTTTTTTAATTTTTGGCAAATCGGATGGTTTTGCAGTATAAAATATTTTTTCAAATCTAGTTACATCTACTTTCGCTTCAATATTTGAAACATCAATTTTTAATTTGTCTGCATTGGTGCAATTCCAAAGAAAAAAAGACAAAAAGAGTATTCCTAATTTATATATTTTCATTTTAAAAGGATAAGAAACTAGTAAACGCATAAGATTTTAATAAATTGTATTACTTTTGCCACAAAACTACTAATAAAGTTTAAAATGAACGCAGAAAAGGTTACAAATCACATCGTAAATTGGTTAAAAGAATACGCAAAAAAAGCAAATGTAAAAGGTTTTGTTATAGGTGTTTCAGGAGGAATTGATTCCGCAGTAACATCCACTTTATGTGCAAAAACAGGTTTAGAAGTAATTTGCTTAGAAATGCCTATACACCAAGATGCAAAACAAGTAACTCGAGCTCAAGAACACATTGCATTCTTAAAACAAAACTTTAACAGTGTTACTAGTAACAAAGTGGACTTAACTACTGTTTTTGAATCGTTTAAAAATGAAGTGCCGAAAACGGATAATGCAGAAAAAGTAACCTTATCTTTAGCAAACACACGTGCAAGATTACGTATGACTACATTGTATTACTACGCAGGAATTTATGGTTTATTAGTTGCTGGAACAGGAAATAAAGTAGAGGATTTTGGCGTAGGTTTTTACACTAAATATGGCGATGGTGGTGTAGATTTAAGTCCGATTGCAGATTTATTGAAATCCCAAGTTTACAAATTGGCAGAATATTTAGGTGTCATAGAATCTATCCAAAAAGCGAAACCAACCGATGGATTATATGGTGATAGCAGAACCGATGAGGATCAGATTGGTGCTAGTTACGACGAATTAGAATGGGCAATGAAAATGGATGAACTAGGAAAAACTAGTTCCGATTTTATGGATAGAGAATTAACTGTTTTTAGCATTTACAAAAATCGTAATAATGCCAATAAACATAAAATGATTCCGATACCAGTTTGCGAAATACCAAAAGAGTATTTATAAAATCAGAATAATTCATTAAAAAATAGAAACCTCCTTTAGCCAATAGTTTTTTATCAGAAAAAGGAGGTTTATTTTTTTATTTTGTAGGAAGTATTTTTCCTTTACATTCACCAAAACCAATTCGGATTTTATCATTTTGACAGTATGCACGCATAATAACCGTGTCATTATCATTAATAAATTTACGTTCCGAACCATCGTTTAATTTTACAGGTTTTGAACCTCGCCAAGATAATTCTAACATCGAACCATAACTATCTGGTGTTGGACCAGAAATTGTACCAGACCCCATTAAATCACCAGAACGAACATTACAACCATTAATAGTATGATGTACTAATTGCTGGTTCATTGTCCAATACATATATTTAAAATTAGAATTAGTTACTACAGTTTCCTCCTCGCCTTCTGGTTGAATTGCTGCTTGTAAATGAATATCAAAAGCATGTTTTCCTTTTTGTTGTAAATATGGTAATGGTTGCGGATTTTGTTTCGGACTCTTAGTTCTAAAAGGCTCTAAAGCATCCATCGTTACAATCCAAGGTGAAACTGTCGAAGCAAAATTCTTTCCTAAAAAAGGACCTAATGGAACATATTCCCATTTTTGAATATCTCTAGCAGACCAATCGTTAAACACTACCATACCAAAAATATAATCCTCTGCCTCGTCAATACTAATCGTTTCGCCTAAATGATTTACATCTGTTGTAATAAAAGCCATTTCTAATTCAAAATCTAAAAGCTTTGAAGCTCCAAAAATAGGCGTTTTAGAATCCGCAGGAATCGTTTGCCCTTTTGGTCTATAAATATCCGTTCCAGATACTACAACCGATGATGCTCTACCATGATATCCTACAGGAATATGCAACCAATTTGGCAACAATGCATTTTCAGGATCTCTAAACATCATTCCTACATTTGTTGCATGTTCTTTACTGGAATAAAAATCTGTATAATCACCTATTTCAACAGGTAAAAGCATTTCTACTTCATCCATTTCAAAAATAACTACCTCTTTATGTTTTGTATTATTTTGGAGTGCTTTATTATTTACATCAAAAATATCGGCAATTCTATTTCTAACCAAACGCCAAGTTTTTCTACCATCGGATATAAAATCGTTTAACGAATCTTGCATAAACATATCTTCAGTAAGCGGAATCCCTTCAAAGTAACCTAATTGATGTAATGCACCTAAATCAATGGCATAATCTCCTATACGAGTACCAATAGTAGTAATATCCTCTTTGGTTAAAAATACACCAAACGGAATGTTTTGTATCGGAAAATCAGAATTTTCAGCTACTTCAAGCCATGATTTTCGTTCTGGATTATTTGCGGTAATTTTCATATGATTCTATCTAAAAGGTTTGTTTTATAAATTTTCATCAAATATATACGGATTATTGAAATAAGCAAAATGATTTTAGTATTTTTGACAAAGATTTAGCAGATTATTAAAAAATAAACGAAATAACTCAACATGAAAGATAAACAAATAGCAAAGCTGATAAAAAAAGAAAAAAAACGTCAAATTAACGGTTTAGAATTGATTGCTTCAGAAAATTTTGTTAGCAAACCAGTTTTAAAAGCTGCTGGTTCTGTACTAACCAATAAATATGCCGAAGGCTATCCTAATAAAAGATATTACGGTGGTTGTCAAGTTGTAGATAAGGTAGAACAACTTGCAATTGATCGAGCAAAAATTCTTTTTAATGCAGAATATGTAAACGTACAACCACACTCTGGATCTCAAGCAAATGCTGCTGTTTATCAAGCTATTTTAAAACCTGGAGATACCATTTTAGGATTTGATTTATCACATGGAGGACACCTAACACATGGTTCTCCTGTTAATTTTTCAGGAAAATTATACACAATCGTATCGTATGGTGTGGACGAAAAAACAGGCACTATTGATTATGATAAATTAGAGAAAACTGCTATTGCTAAAAAACCGAATTTAATTGTTGCAGGTGCTTCGGCATATTCGCGTGATATGGACTTTAAACGCTTCCGAGAAATCGCAGATAAATGCGATGCTTTGCTTATGGCTGATATTTCACATCCTGCTGGTTTAATTGCTAAAGGGATATTAAACGACCCATTACCTCATTGCCATATTGTTACTACAACAACACACAAAACGCTTAGAGGCCCTCGTGGTGGAATGATTATGATGGGAAAAGATTTTGACAATCCGTTTGGTCAAAAACTTAAAAGCGGAAAACTAAAAAAAATGTCCACTTTATTAAATATGGCAGTATTCCCAGGAATGCAAGGAGGTCCATTAGAACATATTATTGCTGCTAAAGCTGTTGCTTTTGGTGAAGCATTACAAGATGATTTTTTACATTATCAAATACAAGTTAAAAAAAATGCCCATGCCATGGCAGAAGCATTTGTAAAACGAGGATACAAACTCATTTCTGGAGGCACAGACAACCATATGATGCTTATTGATTTACGAAATAAAAATCTAACTGGTAAACAAGCTGAAAATGCTTTAGTAAAGGCAGATATCACCGTTAACAAAAACATGGTACCTTTTGATGATAAATCGCCTTTTATAACATCTGGTATTCGCGTTGGTACTGCTGCTGTTACCACAAGAGGTCTTAAAGAAAACGATATGGAGACTATTGTTTCTTTTATTGATGAAGTACTAGTAGATTTTGAAAACGAAAACGTATTAAAATCCGTAGCAAAACGAGTAAAAAAAATGATGAAAAACCTACCTTTATTTTCAAATTAATATGAAAGATAATACAAGAAATGCTTTAGTTTGTGGTAGTACACAAGGCATCGGAAAAGCTTCGGCAATTGCCCTTGCAAAAAATGGCGTAAACGTTACATTACTAGCTAGAAATAGAGAAAAATTACAAGAAGTATTACAAGAACTTCCTAATAATGGCAACCAAAAACATCATCTTATCGTTGCCGATTTTCAAAAACTGGAACAATTACAAGAAGTTGTATCTAATCATTTAAAAGCTGTAGAAACTATTCATATTTTAATCAATAACACTGGTGGTCCTGCTGGTGGTCCGGTTTTTTCGGCTAGTTTAGAGGAGTTTGATTCTGCCTTTAACCAACATTTAAAAGCAAATCATTTATTGGTACAAATTCTTGTTCCAACAATGAAAAAAGCAGGATTTGGTAGAATTATAAATATGATTTCAACTAGTGTAAAACAACCTTTAGATGGTTTAGGCGTCTCTAATACTATCCGTGGAGCTGTTGCCAATTGGTCCAAAACCTTAGCAAATGAATTAGGACAGTTTAACATTACAGTAAATAATGTTTTACCTGGTGCAACTAATACTAGCAGATTACAACAAATTATAGAAAATAAAGCAAAAAAAACAGGGAAATCTATTGCTGAAATAACAAAAGTAATGCAAAGTCAAGTACCAATGAAACGATTTGCTAAACCTGAGGAAATAGCAAATGCTGTCGCTTTTTTAGCTAGTAATAAAGCTAGTTATATAAATGGAATAAATTTACCCGTAGATGGTGGTAGAACAAAATCATTATAATAAAGCATATAGTAAATGTTTTAAAAACCGCACGATTGCATCGTGCGGTTTTTATTTTTTAACCCGAAAAAATCATAGCCACGCTGGTGCGCGATTGTATCGCGTTCTAATTTTATAATTTTCTTATAACTACAATATCATCAATTAAGCCCTTTCATCAGAATAGTCAACTGCAGAACTATAAATATAATATTCTGCTCTAAATACATAACCTTCTTTAAACAGGGTTATTATGTATATAATTTATCTTTTGAAAATCACTTTATTACTCCACAATTCTATTGGCTTGTTATCATGTCTCCAAAATTGA
>CAMZLT010000065.1 GCA_947311745.1 uncultured Flavobacteriaceae bacterium
ATAAGATTTGTGTAGTATTATACTCTCCTCGCTGGTATTTTACAACCATACAATTAGATGTTACAACCGTAGAAGCAACCCAAATAAATACTATTTCTATAATAAATAAACAAATGCGAGCTAATAACGCTAATGCTTTTTAAATAACACTAAAATTATTAACAGCAACATTATGAAAGTAGGAGGATATAATACACCTAGCAGACCTGTAAGAAATACATATAAAAGATACTCTAAATGGATACCTAACACTTTGCAATATACAGACTATGCAGGTAATCATCGACATACTGTAAATATAGCTCCTTTTAATTCTTTTCTTTCTGGAAATCATAGTCATACACTTGATATTCCTGCTTTTAATTCAACTAATTCAGGAGGAACAGAAACAAGGCCTAAAAATGTCACTGTAATGTATTGTATAAAATATTAAAATAAGGGTTTATGTCTTTTGCAATGGGTAAATTATAAATATCAAAAAATTCTGACCTATACTGGAATAATAATAAAATCATGTTTGATTTGAAATATTTTAATACTAATCATTCCAGTATAGGTCAGAATTTTTTCTAACTTATAAAATACTATGATTGTTTTTCCTTATGATATTTTACAGAGGTCAAACAACTCAATCATCCGTAAAATTCATAAAATTAGTTTTAGATATAGAATGATGAGTAGTACTATATGTAAATAGTAAATTTATGAGTTAATTCATCTCATCAATTATCTGTTAATATGATGAGATGAATATTGTGGTTTATAAAAAAGTATGATTATATCTTAAATGTGAGTACCGGTTTTAAAGCATGATTTGCTAATTCTTGACCAATACTACCGTTGAATAATTGTGATAAGCCACTTCTTCCGTGTGTATTTAAAGCAATTAAATCCGCATCAATATCATTTGCAAAATTTAAAATTCCTTTTTCAATTGAAATATCATTATAAATAGTAATATCAAATTTATCCATTTTAAAGTCTGCTATAAAATTAGATATTTTTTCGTTTACATATTTGGTTGTATTAAAATTATGAGGTGTATTTACATATAATAAATGTAAAGTAGCATCAAATATTGCTGCAAAATCAAGTACATCTTTAAATTTATTTTTACTCTCATCGCTAAAATCAGAAGCAAATACAATATTATTAACTACTAATTTTTTAGTATCTTTTTTTACTACAAGTACAGGTATATCAGAATGGCGTACTACTTTTTCAGTATTAGAACCAATAATTATTTCTTTTAAACCAGAAGTTCCAGCAGACCCCATTACAATTAAATCTACATCTTGTTTTTTACTTTCTTCGATAACACCATCAAATGTTTTTTGAAAATGAACCGTTTCGTGTACTGTAATACCTTCTAAAAAAGGTTCATGTTTTACTTCCTCAAAACGTTCGTGAATTTTTTTCATATATAAAATAGCTGCGGGAGAACTATTATCCATGCCAGATTGTGCATCAATAATGCCTTCAGGCAAATCTACCATGTGTAATAAATGAATATCACTTTTTGTTTTATGTGCGATATCTGCTGCAATTCTAACAGCACATTTTGCTTCAGCCGAAAAATCAATAGGTACTAAAATACGTTTCATAAATAAGATTATTTTATTTTATGTAAAAGTACGAAAAAAAAATTATTTAAAAAGAATTCTAAATTAAAAAGTTTTTATATATTTGCAATCGAAATAACGAATACGAAAAGGAGGACAGCTAGTCCTCTTTTTTTATCCTTAATATGAAACAAGAAACTATTTTAACAATAATAAATGAAGCCTTAGCCGAAAATGAAAGTCTATTTTTAGTAGATTTAAAAATCGATGCTAATAACAAAATACATGTTATTTTAGATGGCGACTCAGGTATTTCGTTAAAAGAATGTATTCGAGTTAACCGATTTATCGAAAATAATTTAGATAGAGAAATTGAAGATTACTCATTAGAAGTAAGTTCACCAGATATTTCACGACCGTTAACAATAAAACGCCAATATAACAAAAATATAGGCAAAATAATAAAGGTTAAAACCGAAACTAATAAATTTGAAGGCGAATTAACCAATGTTAACCAAGACTCTATAACGCTAGCTTGGAAAGCAAGAGAACCAAAACCAATAGGTAAAGGAAAAATAACAGTAGAAAAAACGGTAATAATTCCGTTTAAAGAAATAAAAGAAACCAAAGTAAAAATATTATTTTAATTATTACAAAATGGAAAATATAGATTTAATAGAATCATTTTCTGAATTTAAAGACGATAAAAGAATAGATAGAGCAACGCTTATGTCTATTTTAGAAGAAGTTTTTAGAGCAGCATTAAAAAGAAAATACGGTTCAGATGCTAACTTCGATATAATTATAAATCCAGACAAAGGTGATTTAGAAATTTGGCGAAACCGTGTTGTTGTAGAAGATGGTGAAGTAGAAGAACCAAACGAAGAAATAGCACTTAAAGACGCTCGTAAAATTGAAGAAGATTTTGAAGTTGGGGAGGATGTTTCCGAAGAAGTAAAATTAATTGACCTTGGTAGAAGAGCAATATTAGCACTTAGACAAAATTTAATATCTAAGATTCACGAACACGATAACACAAATCTATACAAACAATTTAAAGAATTAGAAGGCGAATTATATACAGCAGAAGTACATCATATTAGACACAATGCTGTAATTCTTTTAGATGATGATGGAAACGAATTAATACTTCCGAAAGGAGAACAAATCCGTTCCGACTTTTTTAGAAAGGGTGATAATGTAAAAGGAATTATAAAATCCGTAGAATTGCGTGGAACTAAACCAAGTATTATATTCTCTAGAACATCACCAGAATTTTTAACTAAATTATTCGAACAAGAAATACCAGAAGTATTTGATGGTTTAATTACCATTGAAAGAGTAGCAAGAATTCCTGGCGAAAAAGCAAAAATTGCTGTAGATTCGTATGACGATAGAATCGATCCTGTTGGAGCATGTGTCGGAATGAAAGGATCTAGAATACACGGAATTGTACGAGAATTAGGTAACGAAAATATAGATGTAATAAACTATACTAAAAACGAAAACTTATTTATAGCTCGTGCATTAAGTCCTGCAAAAGTAGAATCTGTTGAATTTCAAGAGAAAAAAGAAGGCGAAAAACCTAGAGTTAAAGTATTTTTACGACCAGAAGAAGTGTCTAAAGCAATTGGTCGAGGTGGTGTAAACATCCGTCTAGCAAGTCAATTAACTGGTTATGAGTTAGATGTACAAAGAGAAGGCTTAGATGATGAAGATGTAGAATTAACAGAATTTTCAGATGAAATAGAAGATTGGGTTATCAATGCATTTATAAATGCAGGTTTTGACACCGCAAAAAGTGTATTAGAGCAAGATGTTAATCTTTTAGAAAAAAGAACCGATCTAGAGGAAGAAACAATATTAGAAGTACAACGTATATTAAAAGAAGAGTTTGAAGGGTAAACACACCTTTTAAATCTGTTTAAAAGTATATAAGTAAGTAAAGTATTAAAGAATAAAATTTATGGCTAAGCAACAAAGGCTAAATAAAGTATTAAAAGAATTCAACATCTCTTTAGATAGAGCTGTAGATTTTCTTACTGGTAAGAATATCGAAATTGGATCAAACCCGAACACTAAAATTTCGGAGGATATATATACTTTACTATCGGAAGAATTCCAATCCGATAAAACAAGAAAAGTTACCTCCAAAGAAATAGGAGAAGA
>CAMZLT010000066.1 GCA_947311745.1 uncultured Flavobacteriaceae bacterium
CTCACCATTGTAAAGGAAAATAAAAAATTTGACCGTTTTAAAGGTCGTGTTATGTTTCCGATACACTCGATGAGTGGACGAATTTTAGGTTTTGGAGGACGAATATTACAAACCAATAAAAAAGCTGCCAAATACTTAAATTCTCCTGAAAGCGAAATTTACCATAAAAGTAAAGTCTTATACGGAATCCATTTTGCAAAACAAGCCATTGCTAAAGAGGATAATTGTTATATTGTAGAAGGATATACCGATGTTATTTCCTTTCATCAAAAAGGCATTACAAACACTGTTTCCTCATCAGGAACAGCGTTAACTACCGAACAAATTCGATTAGTTAGCAGACTTACCAATACCATAACTGTATTATTTGATGGTGATGCAGCAGGAATTAGAGCTTCCATACGTGGAATTGATTTAATTTTAGAACAAGGCGTTAATGTAAAAGTAGTTGCATTTCCTGAAAACCAAGATCCAGACAGTTATGCAAAAAGCGTAAGCAAAACAGAATTACAAGAATTCTTAACCGAAAACGCACAAGATTTTATCCAATTTAAAGTTTCCTTACTTTTAAAAGATGCCAAAAACGATCCTGTAAAAAAAGCATCACTAATTAGAGATATTGTACAAAGTATTGCCAAGATACCAAGTGCTATACAACGCGAAATTTATATAAAAGAATGTGCAAACATTATGCAAATTACCGAAAAAGTTTTGTTTGCAGAACTGGCACAAATCCGAAATAAAAACGAAAAAGAACAAGATAAAAAAAACAAACACACCAAAAAACCACTAGAAATTGTTTCGGAAAACAAACAAGCAACTGTCAAAATAAACCAACTAGAAATTCTAGAAAAACACCTTATCGAAATCCTATTATTATACGGAAACAAAGAAGCCGATTTTATAGATTATTTTGAAGAAGAAAACGAGGATGGCGAATTTGAAATCGTTAAAAAAATATATACCAATAAAATTTCAGAAGAAATATATTTACACCTGCAAGATGATGAAATTGAATTTAGTAACCCTGTTTTTAAAAACATTTATTTTGATATTATAAACCAATTAAACCAAGATAAACGCGTTTCTATCGAATATTTTATAAACCATCCTGACCCAGAAATTAACCAATTAGTTTCTGATATTTTTATGGAGGATGAACGCTATATTTTAAGCGATTGGGAACGCAAACACATTATTGTCAAACCAAAAGAAAAAGCAGTTTCTAAACTAGTAACCGATGCTATTTATAACCTAAGACGCATTTTAATCGAACAAAAAATAGCAAGTATCAAAACAACTATTTTAGAAGCTCAAGACAAACGAACGGAATTAGAATTGGTAAAAAACTATACCAATCTTAAAAAATTATTATACGATAAATTACAACGTGTGGTGTAAAGTATGAGATACATAAACATACATACACATAAATTAAATATACA
The DNA here is from genome assembly GCA_947311745.1 of uncultured Flavobacteriaceae bacterium. Taxonomy (GTDB): domain Bacteria; phylum Bacteroidota; class Bacteroidia; order Flavobacteriales; family Flavobacteriaceae; genus S010-17. Next base: position 1,446 of record CAMZLT010000066.1, read on the forward strand.
CGAAAATACCTTTGAAATTTACAACAAAAAAATAACTGAAAATTTTACAAAACAGCATTTTTCAAGTGGTTTACATCCTTGGTTTATTACAGAAAAAAATATACAAACCGAATTTCAAATTTTAAAAACAGATTTAAACAATAAACATTGCATTGCCTTAGGCGAAATAGGTTTAGATAAACTAACAAACACCAGTTTTGAAATACAAAAAGAAGTTTTTAAAAAACAACTAGAACTAAACAAAAAAATTAAAAAACCTGTAATTATACATTGTGTAAAATCCTTTCAAGAAATTATACAAATCACTAAAAAATACGATTATTCTTTTATAATTCACGGTTATAATAAAAAACAAGAACTCGCAAATCAATTACTAAAAAACGGATTTTATCTTTCTTTCGGAAAACAGCTACTAAGCAAAGAAAATTTACAACAAGTCTTTAAAAATACACCAATAAACAAATTATTTTTAGAAACCGATGATGCCAAAATTTCCATTAAAAAAATATATAATATAGCTGCTGAAATTAAAAATATTCCGTTAGAATCTTTACTTTTGGCACTGCAAAATAATTTTAAAACCGTATTTTATGAATCCGAATTGGTTAGAACGAACCGAACTTTTAATTGACGCAAAAGGCATTCAGAAATTGCAAAAAAGCACTATTCTAATTATAGGTCTTGGTGGTGTTGGCTCTTTTGCAGCCGAATTTTTAGTCCGAGCAGGAATCGGAAACCTAACCATTGTAGATGGCGATACCATAGATATAACAAATATTAATCGCCAATTACCTGCATTGCATTCCACTATAAAAAAATTAAAAGTAGATGTAGTTGCAGAGCGTTTATTAGATATTAATCCGCTTTTAAAACTAAAAAAAATTCCGAAATTTCTTTCACCACAAGATGCTTACGACATTGTAGATAAAAAATACGATTACGTTTTAGACTGTATTGACAGTGTAAAGCCAAAAATAAACTTACTAATTGCTGCCAAACGCAAAAAAGTAAAAATGGTTAGCTCGATGGGTGCTGGAGGTAAAATGGATGCTAGTAAAATTTTGGTTAGAGATATTCATAAAACAAAAAATTGTGCTCTTTCTAGAGTTCTTAAAAGAGAACTTAAAAAAGTTGGCATAGACAAAGGTATCCGCTGTGTTTTTTCTACCGAATTTCAAAATAAAAACAGCGTACAACTTACCGATGGTACAAACTATAAAAAATCCTTTTACGGAACTATTAGTTACATACCAGCACTTTTCGGAATTCATATTGCTTCAGAAGTCATTACCAAATTACTTGCAAAATAGTAAATATTAAAACTATATTTGCCTAAAACAAAATCCATGCAAAAAAAACGTCTTTTTTTACTCGATGCTTACGCTTTAATTTTTAGAGGATATTACGCTTTAATAAAAAATCCAAGAATTAATTCAAAAGGAATGGATACTTCGGCGATTTTAGGTTTTATGAATTCACTTTTAGACGTGATTCGTAGAGAAAAACCTGACTTATTAGCCGTTGCTTTTGACAAAGGAGGTTCGCATGCAAGAACCGAAGCCTTAGTTAGTTACAAAGCAAATAGACAAGAAACTCCTGAAGGAATAAAAATAGCAGTACCATATATTCATAAAATTTTGGAAGCCATGCAAATTCCGATAGTAGAAGTAGAAGGTTATGAAGCAGATGACTTAATAGGAACACTTGCAAAACAAGCCGAAAAACAAGATTATCAAGTATTTATGGTAACACCAGATAAAGACTTTGCACAATTGGTTTCGGAAAATATTTTTATGTACAAACCTGCTAGAATGGGTAACGGAATTGAAATTTGGGATGTTGAAAAGGTAAAAGAAAAATTTGAAATTGAACATCCGTTACAAGTAATTGATTACCTTGGTATGATGGGTGATGCTGTTGATAATATTCCTGGATTGCCTGGTGTTGGCGATAAAACCGCAAAAAAATTCTTAAAACAATACGGCTCAATGGAAAACCTTTTAGCAAACACAGCTGACCTAAAAGGAAAAATGAAAGAAAAAGTAGAAGCCAATAAAGAACTCGGACTTCTATCCAAACAACTAGCCACAATTATGCTGGATTGTCCTGTGGAATTTCACGAGGAAAACTACAAACTTTCCCAACCAAATTTTGACGAAGTACAGCAATTGTTTCAAGAATTGGAATTTAGAAGAATGTGGGAAACCATGCAACGTATTTTTAGAGTAAACCAACAAAAAACAGATACTTCTACTTCTGAAAAACCTAAAAAAAGTACCAAAAAACAAGAAAATACAGGACAACTAGATTTATTTGCTCAATTTGACGAAGCGAATGAAACAACCGAAAATTTAGGTTCTACTTTTAAAACTTTAGAGAATACCGAACATTTTTATCAAACACTAGAAACACCCGTATCCAGAAAACTATTCCTAAAGAAATTACTACAACAAAAATCGGTTTGTTTTGACACCGAAACAACAAGTCTAAACACTTTAGAAGCAGAACTTGTAGGAATTGCATTTTCTTACGAAAAAGGAAAAGGATACTACATTCCATTTCCTGAAAATAAAGACGAAGCACAAGTACTTATCGAAGAACTTCGTCCGTTTTTTGAAAACGAAAACATCGAAAAAATAGCTCAAAACATAAAATACGACACCAAAGTATTGCATAAATACAACTTACAGGTAAAAGGAAAGTATTTTGACACCATGATTGCACATTATTTATTGCAACCAGATATGCGTCATAATATGGATGTACTTGCCGAAACGTATTTGAATTATCATCCGTTATCTATTGAAAAATTAATCGGAAAAAAAGGTAAAAATCAAAAATCCATGCGAAGCGTAGATTTAAAACAAATTACCGAATATGCTGTTGAGGATGCAGATATTACCTTTCAATTAAAAGAAATATTTGCTAAAAAATTACAAGAGAAAAAAGTAGAAAAACTATTCCAAAATATTGAAACACCATTAATTTCGGTATTAGCAAAAATGGAATTAGAAGGCATAAATTTGGATATAGACTTTTTAAAATCTTTAGAAAAAGAGCTAAATAAAGATATTTTATCGTTACAAAACAACATTTACCAAACTGCAAACCAAGAATTTAATTTAGCATCGCCAAAACAATTAGGCATTGTACTTTTTGAGCATTTAAAACTAGTTGAAAAACCTAAAAAAACCAAAACAGGACAATATGCAACTGGCGAAGAAATTCTTTCTAAACTGGCAAAAGAGCACGAAATTGTTCGCAATATTTTAACTTGGCGAGGTTTGGTAAAACTAAAAAACACCTACATTGAAGCTTTACCAAAATTAGTAGATACAAAAACTGGTAGAATCCACACTACATATATGCAAACTGTTGCTGCAACTGGCAGGTTAAGTTCTGTAAACCCGAATTTACAAAACATTCCTATCCGAACCGAACGAGGACGACAAGTACGAAAAGCATTTATTGCAAGAGATGCAAATTACACACTACTAGCAGCAGATTATTCGCAAATTGAACTGCGGTTAATTGCCGAAATGAGTGGTGATGAAACCATGAAACAAAGTTTTATTAATGGCGAAGATATCCATAAAGCAACCGCTGCTAAAATATTTGATATTCCGTTAGAACAAGTTACCAAAGAGCAACGTAGCCAAGCAAAAACGGTTAATTTCGGAATAATTTATGGCGTTTCGGCATTTGGACTAAGCCAACAAACCAACCTCAGCCGCAAAGAAGCAAAAGTACTTATCGATGCGTACTACGAAACGTATCCAACATTAAAAGAATACATATCCAAACAAGTAAATCTAGCAAGAGAGCAAGGTTATGTAGAAACTCTTTTGGGAAGGCGTAGGTATTTAAAAAACATAAATTCAAACAATAGTATTGTACGCTCTGGCGATGAACGAAATGCTGTAAATGCTCCTATCCAAGGTACTGCTGCAGATATTATTAAAATTGCTATGATTAAAATTCAAGCAATTTTAGAAAAAGGCAATTACAAAACCAAAATGTTGCTACAAGTACACGATGAATTAGTTTTTGATGTACACAATTCCGAATTAGAAACACTAAAACCTATCTTAAAAACCGAAATGGAAAATGCATATAAACTTAGCATTCCGCTTATTGTAGATATTGACCAAGGCGAAAATTGGTTGGATGCACATTAAACCAAATCACACAATAAATTAACTGCTTATTTTTTTACAAATTTCTTAATTACTGTTTGGTTATTGCTTTCTAATTTAACAAAATAAACACCTACACTTAAATTTGAAATATTTGTTTTCGTTTTTAGTGCATTAACTTTTTGTTTATTATAAACCTGTGTTCCTTGAACATTATAGATAGTATAATATACCGTATCATCTAAATTTGCAATTGTAAAAATTAAAATATCTTTTGCTGGATTAGGATAAATAGAGAAAGAATGTAGTATGTTTTCCGAAATACTTAAAGCTTCATTATCTAAATAATTTGGTATATTATCACCGTCCGTATCATCATCTAAAAGGTTATAATTTCCATTTGTATCTTCATTTAAAGATAAAATACCATCGCCATCATCATCGTTATCTAAATAATTTGGTATTTGATCGCCATCGGTATCTAAATACGAATTAACATTCGCTCTTCCTGTATCTACAGCTTCAACATTGGTTAAAACATAATCACCGTCATCATCTTCATCTAAAAAATCTGGTATGTTATCACCATCTGTATCATCATCTCCAAAATTACCATTGCCGTTAAGATCCTCATTTAATGATGGGATATTATCTAAATCATAATCTGCGGTACAATCTATAACAGCAAGTAGTACGGAACTTAATGTAACAGCACCTGTTGTATTATCAATTTCTTGAAAATAGATAGTTTGCGTATTTGAGGTATTTACAAAATTACCTATTGCAATTCCGTTTGTATTATTAATAGCATCGTCTTCTGTTGGATAAACACTATAAACATTGCCGTTTGCTGTATCTGGAGCAAAATGTGCAACGACTTCATTTAAATCAAAAGTTGCAAAGCCATCCGCATCGTCATCACATATAATATATTGGTAATCTGGATGATTTTGCACAGGAGTAAAACGCCAAGCTTCATTGTGAGCTTCCCAATCCCCTGTATTTCTATTTGCAGGGAAATACGCTTCTTGACCTCCAATATTTTGAATACCTACAACTGCATTACCACTATTCCAAGTATTACAAACATTACGATCTTTTATTTGTACATCTATAAAATTATAGGTTTCGTAAATAATTATTTGATTTGCTGAAGTTGTTGTAGTACAATTGTACAATGCCACATCATCAAAAAACAATACAAATTTTCTAAATGGTGCTGCACCAATAAAACCATATACTTGCGAACCTCCTGCTGTGTCATAATAATCTTGATAAGCTCCTAAAATAGCATTATCTACATCGTTTGCATTTGGTAATACACCTGAAATTGACCAAGGACAAAAATTATTTTCATCCTCACTATCAAAAGAAAGCACACTATTTGTACCTATAATTACTTGAGAATAATCGTGTCCGAAAAAATTAAAAGTAAACCCTAAATTTACATATGCTGAATATGCATCATCTAAATTAAACGTATTTGCAAGTGGTTGGCTATATAATTGATATGGCAATGGATTTACATTGTAAGGAAAAGCTGTTGCTGAAAAATTTAAAGTCGTAAAACTGTATGGTTCAGTCCAAGCACTAAACGCATCCGTAGCACATAAATGTCGCACATAAAAATTATACGTTGTATTTGCATCTAGCCCTGAAACTATATAAGAACCTTGATTTACAAGTACACCATTTCCTGTAGGAGTTTGACCATCTAAAACGACTTCAACTTCCCAAATATAATCGTTTAAAGGATTTGTATTTCCCCAACTTAATTCTGCACTATTTTCGGTTATATTACTTGCATTTAAAGGATTTGGTCTACTACAACCAAAACTATTAACACTAATTTCTAAGGTTGTAAAAGCAACACAACCACTATTCATGTTTTGTACTCGTACATAAAGCACTTGTGTTTCACTTACAGATACATACGTATAATTTACATTATTTACACCATTTAAAGCATCCTCATTTGTTAGATGATAGGTTACTTGTAAATTAATATTGGATTGATTACCTATAATTTCATCATTTTTAGTACCTAAATCAAAGGTATCACCAACAACACCGTCTATCACTAAAGGCGTTGGTTCTATTGCATAAACATATTCATTTACAAAAACTTGAAAAGAAAAAATTTCAAAACTATTATCGGTTGCATTCTCTCTACGTGCATAAATTCTATCTAAATGATCTACTATTGCTATAGCGTTATTTATTTCATTAATCGCATTATTTGCATCATTATAATTTGCATAATAATCAATAATATAATCCGAATTATTCAAACCATTTAGCACTTCGTTATCTTTAATACGTAAATCTACTGTTGCAGAATTGTTTGGATTATCTGCACAAACTACAATATTTGTTAAAAAAGTACTTGCATCTATATAAACATCTTGCTGTAAATTTAAAAGGTAAGCATCATTTGTAGTTGTTATTAATGTTACATCAGAATCAAAATGAATTAAACCTGAACCTTGCGGAATACCTTGATTATTAAGGTCATCTTGTGTTAAAACATAAGAAGTGGTATATATCCAAGTTTCATTAGTTTCTAGAATAGTATTACCATTGGTATCACCACTTTGGTATTGTAATATTGGAATACCAGTAGGTGCTGAAAAATCAATTTGATTAAACGATTCATTTCCGTAAGGAATAATTTCTAAAGTATAGTTAACAACATCGCCAACTTGACTTATATTCTGGAGATCTGCACTAAAAATCCATTCGATTTGTTGTGCTTGTAAATTTGTAAATCCTAAAATTAAGGCTACTACTAAAGTGTAAATTTGTTTCATTTTATTGTTATTTAATCATCAATGATAAAAAAAACAATAAAATCTACCGCTTTTTTATATATCTTACAAAGATAGTAATTTCAATACAAGTAATTAAAAATCAACACCAAATTCGTCTAAAAGATTTTTTTTATCTTGTTTTAATTTTTCTATAAATATTTTATGTTTTTCCGAAGTTGGGTTAAATGGTTTGTGTTGCATTCCTTTTTGAATACGTGCTACTTTTTTTAAAATAGGATAAACCGATTCGTTTAACCAAGTTTGCTTAAAAATATTCCAAATATAATCTACTGCTATTGCATTTGGATGTAGCATATCGGCTTTATAAAAACGATAATCTCGTAAATCATCTAACATAATTTCGTAGGCAGGAAAATAAAAAATATTTGTACTTGTTACTTGATGAATTGCGGTTAATAAATGTGCTTTACTCCTATTATTTTCTGTAAAACCATCTTTTATATGTCTAACAGGACTAAGTGTAAAAATAAAATTTATATTTTTGTTATGTTGTTGTACTTTAGAAACAATTCGGTTTATTGTTACATTTATTTCGGAAACAGATAATAGTTTTTTAGTGAATTTTTCTTGTGGAATTTTATGGCAATTCGCTACAAATTCATTGGTTTCTTTATACGTATAAATCCAAGCTGTACCCAAAGTTAATATACTATGTGATGCTTGTAAAATTTGGTTTTTTACCAATTCTAAAGCCAAATTACTTTCTGTAATAGCAACATCCAAATCCGAATTACTAAAATCGGAATGTAAATCTAAATTATGCCATTGCTCATTATGGTAAATAAAATCAGATTTTACAAAAAAATTACTATCTAAAGCTCGAGTAAGCAATTTTTCTATGGAAATTACATTAAAAATAACACCAAAGGGATTGCTTATGCTTTTAAATTTATAATAGTTGAGTTTTTCACCAATAGTACCCGAAAAACAAGAGCCTAGCAATAAAATTACAGAATTATAATCTATTGTGTTTTGCTCTTTTTTTACAGGTATTTCAGTTCGGAAATTCACTTTTTACATTTTAAGGCAAAGCTACAAAAGTTAATTTGGTATTATACCTTAAATTAACGTAAAATAAACATAAAAAAGCATGATAGATTAAAAAGAAAATTTACTTTTGCCGAAAAATTAAAAAAATGAACTTAGATCCAAAAGAAATACTAACAGCAACCCTTGTATTATTTGCTGTGATTGATATCGTAGGAAGCATACCTATAATAATTGATTTACGCCAAAAAGTTGGCCATATACAATCCGAAAAAGCATCAATAGTTGCTGTAATTATTATGATTTCTTTCTTATTTATAGGTAAAGAAATTTTAAATTTAATTGGTATTGATGTAAATTCATTTGCGGTTGCAGGTGCATTTGTACTTTTATTTTTAGCATTTGAGATGATTTTAGGTATTCAACTTTTTAGAGATGATTCACCAGAAACTGCTAGTGTTGTTCCGTTAGCATTTCCGTTAATTGCAGGAGCAGGAACAATGACAACTATTCTTTCGCTTAAAGCGGAATACCAAACCGTTAATATTATCATTGCAATTATTATTAACATGATTTTTGTATATGCAGTACTAAAATCCTCTAAAAAAATTGAAAAATTCTTTGGTAAAGGAGGAATTGCCGTGATTAGAAAAGTATTTGGTGTTATTTTATTAGCCATTGCAGTAAAATTATTTGCAACAAATATTCAAGGCTTACTGCATTAGTAACACTTGTAGCATAAAAACACATCGTATCTTTTTATATTTGCATTCTACTAATATTAAAATCAAATAAAATGGAAAAATACGATGTGTTAATTATCGGTGCTGGTGCAGCAGGAATGTCTTGTGCCTTAATTTTAGGATCAGCAAAAAACAAACCTTTTGCTAAAGATAAAAAAATTGCCATACTAATGCACCAAAAAGCTTCGGCTTTAGCTAGTGGATTATTTAATAATGTACTTGGTTTAAAAGAAGGAACTACAGGTAAAGAAATATTAGAATTTGGTAAAAATCAACTTAGCAACACCTACCCTCACGTTACACAAATTGAAAAAGAAAAAGTAACTAAAATCATACAAACCGAAACTGAAATTACTGTTATTACCAATAAAAACAGCTATATTGCTAAAAATATTGTAGTTGCAGTTGGTCCTTCCAATAATTTTGCAATTGAAGGTTTGGTAAATTATGTAGAACCTCACAAGAAATTACCAAAAGCAAAAGAACGCATTCAACTAAAAAACACCAATAACTTAGTTACCAACAACATCTACGTTGCAGGAGTTCTAGCAGGAGAAAGAAGTCAATTTGCTATTGCCGCAGGTTCAGGAGCATCGGTTGCCACAGATATTCTTACCAAATGGAACGATAATAATCCTGCAATGGTGCATGATAGTATTTTGTAATAAAACAACAATTATCATTTTTTTTCATTAGCTAAATTGTACTTTTGCTATTGTAAAACAAATGTACTTTAGATGAAATATTGGAAACGATTAACCAAGTCCGAACAAAATAAAAGAATTAAAGAAGCAATTTATAAAAATGTAGATTTTGACAGCGATATTTCGCTAGGCTATCCTGCTTCAAAACTAGACGAAAAAGTATTTAATACCGATGTTAGCTTTTTAAAAGATTCGCCTTTATTACAAGCTTTTGTAAAAAATCCAAACCATATTGGTTGCCATACTTTTGGCGAATCCGAATTAGCCTTTGAAGGAACACAACAATTAGAACGCGAAGTTTTACAAATTTTAGCAGTCGATATTTTTAATTGTAAAGAAGAAAAATACGACGGTTACATCGCAACAGGCGGAACAGAAGCAAACATTGAAGCTCTTTGGATTTACCGAAATTTATTCAAAAAAGAATACCAAGCAAAACAAGAGGAAATAGTTATTATTTGCTCAGAGGATTCGCATTATTCTATGCCAAAAGGTGCTAATATTTTAAATTTAGATATTGCCTTTGTTTCCGTAGATTTTTATACTAGAGAAATTCAAAAAGAAACCTTAGACAAACTAATAAAAGAACAAAAAAAACGTGGTAAAAAATATTTTATAGTAGTTTCAAATATGGCAACTACAATGTTTGGTTCGGTAGATGATCCAAACTTATTTGTTACAGTTCTACAAGAAAATAAAGTAGATTTTAAGTTACATATCGATGGTGCTTTTGGTGGTTTTATCTACCCTTTTAAAGCAAAAAGTTCGTTAGAAAAAAATAAAATTGATTTTACCAATACACACATCAGTTCTATTACTATCGATGCACACAAAATGTTACAAGCTCCTTACGGAACTGGTATTTTTTTATGTCGCGAAAACCTAATTCAATATGCTGCAACTAAAGAAGCACAGTATGTAAACGGAACGGATGTTACCATGGTCGGAAGCCGTTCTGGAACTAATGCTATAGCAGTTTGGATGATTTTATTTTCGTATGGTTATTACAGTTGGTTTGAAAAAATTAGTGTTTTATTAATGCGAACCAATTGGTTTTGTACCGAATTAGACCAATTAAACATAAAATATTATAGGCATCCTAGAATGAATATTGTTACAATTCATGCAGCATATATTCCTGAAAAAATAGCCTTAAAATACGAACTAGTTCCTGATACACACAACGGCAATCCAAAATGGTATAAAATAGTTATTATGGATCATGTAGAGCTAGATGATTTAATTGAGTTTATCAATGCTTTAAACAAGGTTTAAAGCCTCTCTATATTCAGGGTTTTCTTTGGCAATTATTTGCTGAATTTGTTCTGGAATAATATGTACCATGATATAAACCAATAAACCAAATACTACGATAAAAGTTGTGATAAAATACAGTTCTGTTACACTACTAATTTCATGTGTTCTAGATAAAACATGAAATGGTAGTTGTATAATATTTAAAATACCACCTAAACCAAAAATATATTGTTCAAACAACCATTTTTTACCTGTTTTTTTAGTTCGTTGGTTTATTGTACGCTTAAATTTTATACTATGCACTACTGGATAAACAAATAGAGCAATAGCAAAAATTAGTATTAAATATTGTTGATGCTGAAACTTTTGTAAAATCTCTAAAGTTAAAAACCATAACGCAATGGTTAGTATAATTTTAGGAATAGTAAAAAACAATTTAAACTCTTGCCAAATTAATTTCCAATATTTTTTATCTAACTGCTTTGTTTTTGCTTCCACAACATCCATAAAACCAAAAACGCCAAATTTTTTAAAAGATTTATCTCGTGCTTGAACAAAGGATAAATTCGGATTTTCTTGCCAAATATGCTCTATATCGTTTATCAAATGATCTACCAATTCGCATTGTAAATCATACCATTCTACAAAGTGTTTTCTTGTAAAAACAAACAATTCCTCAATTTGAATATCCGTTACTTTTTTTTGCATTTTTAATTGTTTTAAACAGACAATACTGTAGTTAGTAAATCCAAAATTTCTAGTATAATATGTACGATTCGCAATAACATTATTTGGTTACATTTTTATAATTATCAAAATAATTCGCATACGTTGCTAGTTCACTTTTAATCATTTTATAATTAGAAAGTAGCCAAACTACCATTAAACAACTAAAAATCCCTATAATCGGAACTCCAATTTTGGGATATATTTTAAGCCTTTTTACGAATAAATTATAAAACAAATTGGAAACTACAAAATATGGAAACACTGTATAATGCATAAGATAATTTATCACTAAAGCATTATTTTTCCATCGATACTGTTTTACATACAGCAAAACAAACACCAAAATATATAAAGATGTAAATAGTATATTCATTTTATAAAATTGATTAATTGTATAATTTAGTACTACATAAAATTCCACTATAAAAAGAAAAAACAAGATTAAAAGTCCACTAAACGACTGTATATATTTAACGAAATTTTGAAAAAATAATTTTCGGTATTTAAAATGAATTGCATTCATTTTAAGCTTTGCGGTTTGCCTAATTTTCCAATAAGGACCAAATTCTTTTCGTAAAAAATCATTGGTTATTTCAATATTTTCTTGTGATTCTAATTTACTTGCCAAATGATCAATCATCTCTATACGAATATCCCAATTTGTAACCTCTTTTTTTAAAAAATTATCTATTTTTTGTATGTCATATTTTACTAAAATCATAACTTAAGATAATAAAAACTTATATTTTTTAATGAATTTATTTTTATCATTAGCAAAATTTAACATCGTAAGAACAGTAAAAACAATTAGTATAAAATGAAAATTTGCAATAAAAACGGTATGATATTCTGTATCAAATATTTTAAAAATATTTGGGATTTGCATAGCAGTATAAAATAAAATTGCAAGAACACTATAATATGAATATATAACTCGGATTTTCCCTATTTTTTTAAATTCTTTCGAAACAAAATATAGACTATATACAGAAATAAGTATGGATGAAAAATATATAAAAATTATAGATAATTTTATGTCATAATCCAATATTTTTTGAAAAACAACAAACGATACAAGTTCTATAAATAAATTTTTAATAGCAAAAAAATAACGTATTACTCCTTTAACTATCCTCCATAAATCAAACCAATATTTTCGCTTAGCTTGCCGATAATAACTTTTTTCTAACGCTACTCTTTTAGACAACATATACCGTAAAAAATCTCCTTCAAATTTATTTTTTCTAAAAAAAGCATCATAATCTACTATTTCATTTTCAATTTCTGAAGCGATAGCATCAACCATTTCAAAACGAATATCTACATATACACAACCTAATCGTTGTAAAAAGTCATCTATCCTTTGTATGTATTCTTTTTTTAACGCCATTTTTACTTCAAACTAAATTTAGGATTTACAATATGTTGCATATTTTTAATAAATTCTTGCAATTCTGCTAAACGATTAACGGTTTCTTTTGTGCCTTGTTCTGTAAGTTTATAGTATTTTCGCATACGATTGCCTATGTTTACAATTTCAACATCTAAATGACCTTCACCTTCTAGCTTATGCAATGCAGGATACAACGCTCCTTCTGTAATATTTAATTCGCCTTTGGTAATTTGTTTTACGCGTTGCGTAATTTCATAACCATACATCTTATCGTTTTCCTCTAACAACTTTAAAATGATAGTTTGTAAACTTCCTTTATATAATTTTAAATTTGCCATACTGCAAATATACATAATTTTCTTATGTATAAGAAAATTATGTATATATTTTATTCAAAATCAATTTAACCCAAAAAATTCATAGGCTTTCGTTATGAAAAGTCAAAACACCAATAAAAACCTAACGAAATGGTTCACGAATACCTTCGGAAAATAAATAAAAAGCGTGAGCTAATTATAGCC